>SVLR01000037.1 GCA_015067785.1 Oscillospiraceae bacterium | reverse complement strand
GAGACAATTCCTTCCTCATTCTCTTATATGGAATACTCACTCTGTTCGTAATTCTTTTCTTCCTGATCATCTACCTGAAGGCAACAAGAGAGAGCTACGAATTAGAGCAATATCATATTATCGGCAAAAAGCCCCAGACCTTCCGTCGGGATGTGAGCAATCTCCTTGACAATCAGTTTCACATTACGCTTTTGTCTCTGCCGCTCATTGGACTGTTTGTATTTACGATCATTCCGCTTGTCACAATGATCCTGATCGCATTTACAAACTACGATGCCGCCCACGAGGTGCCGCAGCATCTTTTCCAGTGGGTAGGCTTTGATAACTTCAAGGATCTGTTCTCCGGCGGCACCAAGCTGGGGGATACCTTCTGGCGGGTGCTCAGCTGGACCCTGATTTGGGCGGTCCTTGCCACCTTTACCAGCTACATATTCGGTATGCTGCTGGCAATGCTTATTAACCGCAAGGGCATCAAGCTGAAAAAGCTGTACCGTACGATGTTTGTGGCGACCATTGCGGTGCCGCAGTTCGTGTCCCTGCTCATTATGTCCAAGATGCTGGATACCGGTGGCGGTATTCTCGGCTCCGGTGGCGGTATTATCACACAGCTCATTGAGCAGATATTCGGCACGCACCTGAAGTTCGGCATTGATATCAATACCACAAGAATCTGCATCGTGCTGGTCAATATGTGGATCGGTGTGCCGTACAGTATGCTGATGTGCTCCGGTATACTTATGAATATCCCCAGCGATCTTTATGAGTCTGCCCGGATCGACGGCGCCAAGCCCGCCCGGCAATTCTTTAAGATCACCCTGCCGTATATGCTGTTTGTCACCGGTCCTTACCTCATCACCCAGTTTATTGGCAATATCAATAACTTTAATGTGATCTACTTGCTCAGCGGCGGCGGTCCCGGTGATATCCTGCTCTATACCGACGGCGCAAAGGGCACAGACCTGCTGATCACCTGGCTTTATAAGCTGTCTCTCGGTACAGACAGAAACTATAAACTGGCGTCTGTTATCGGTATTTTGGTGTTCGTAATTTCCGCTGTGTTTAGTCTTGTTGTTTACAATAAGTCCTCGGCGGTGAAAGGAGAGGACAATTTCCAATGAGTGAGCTGAATAACTATCAAAATCCTACGGAAGGTCAGGAGCTGACAAATTGGCAGAAGATCGATCAGATGGAAGCAGATATTGCAAGAAAGCTGCCCAAGAAAAAGCGCAGCGGCGGTATGAAGTTCCGGAAGCTCTTCGGTGACACCGTCGGACAGACCGTGCTGACGATCCTGGCGATCATCTGGGTCATTCCTCTCTTTTATCTGTTTGTGCAGTCCTTCCGGGCAGAACCGGGCGCTTGGTCTCCTACCTTCTTCCCGCAGACCTGGACACTGGATAACTATAAGCGGCTGTTTACAGAAACACCCTTTATGCAATGGTACGGCAACACCCTGCTGATTGCTGTTTGCAGCTGTATTATTACAGCACTGTTTGTCTTGGCAGTTGCCTATGTTTTCAGCCGTATGAAGTTTAAGGCAAGAAAGCCGATGATGAATGTTATGCTGGTGCTGGGTATGTTCCCCGGCTTTATGAGTATGTCTGCAGTGTATTTCCTGCTGAAGATCCTGCTGCCGGACAACTATCAGTCTCATTTGAGTCTCATCATCGTTTACTCTGCCGGCGCGGCGCTGAGCTACTATATCGCCAAGGGCTTTTTCGACACCGTTCCCAAATCCCTGGACGAAGCGGCCCGGATCGATGGTGCATCCCGTTTCCGCACCTTCTATAAGATCGTGCTTCCGCTCAGTAAATCCATCATTATTTATACCATTCTTACCTCCTTCATCTCTCCCTGGTGTGATTACATTTTCGTATCCTACATTATGGCAGGTGTGCCCGATACCGGTATGTATACGGTGTCCTTGGGTATGTATAAGTGGTTGGAGCGTGAGATGATCCAGCAGTACTTTACCACCTTCTGCGCAGCAGCGGTGATCGTGGCAACGCCTATCACCATCCTCTTTATGTGGCTGCAGAAGTACTATGTGGAAGGCGTCACCGGCGGCGCTGTGAAGGGCTAAGGAGGTAAATTATGAAAAAGCTTATTTCTGTTATTTTACTTGTTACCCTTTGCCTATCTATGCTCTGCCTGCCCGCCTGCGAGCTGTTCCCGCCGCAGGAGCCGGAGATCCAGCTGAACATCATCGATGATAAGTACCGTAACTGGTATGAGATCTTTGTCCACAGCTTTTACGATACTAATAACGACGGTATCGGCGACTTGAACGGTGTGACCCAAAAGCTGGATTACATTCAGGAGATGGGCTTTAACGGCATCTGGCTGATGCCCATCCATCCCTCTCCTACATATCATAAGTACGATGTGACCGATTACTATGCCATCGACCCCGACTACGGTACCCTTGAGGACTTCAAGAATCTCATTGATGAGGCCCATAAGCGTGGCATCCGGGTCATTATGGACTTGGTGGTCAACCACTCCAGCGACAGCCATCCCTGGTTCCGGGAAGCCTGCGATTATATCCGCAAGAACGGAAAGCCCGGCGGTCAGTACGGTGATTTCTATAATTTCAAAACCGATAGCACCGGTGCGTACCATCAGGTCAGCGGCAGCCCCTACTATTACGAGGGTCGCTTCTGGAGCGGTATGCCGGATCTGAATCTGGATAGCCAAAATGTCCGCGAGGAGATCAAGCGCATTATGGACTACTGGCTGACGGATTACAATGTAGACGGCTTCCGTTTGGATGCGGTCACCAGCTATTATTACGGAGATGCTGCAAATATCGATTTCCTTACCTGGCTGAATACAGAGGCAAAGAAAATCAAGGATGATGCCTATATCGTGGGCGAAGCCTGGATCAATAACGATGTCACCGTCAGCAATTACTATGATAGCGGCTGCGACAGCTTCTTCCTGTTCACAGGCGCTATGGGTACAGGCTCCATTGCAACCGCCGTTAAGCAGGGCAGCGGTCAGCAAATCGGTCTGTTGTTCGAAAGACTGCAGGAGACCTACGGTGATGTGATCCTTGCGCCCTTCCTGGGCAACCACGACACCATGCGTCCCGGCAGCTTTATGCCCGGCGAGGAAAATGTAAAAATGGCAGCCGGCGTCCTTTCTATGATGAATGGCGGCACCTTCGTCTACTACGGCGAGGAGATCGGTATGATCAGCAAGGGCGGCAATAACTCTGACCCCGCAAAGCGAATTGCTATGAAGTGGGAAAAGAAGAACATTTATGAGGGACACTGCTATCTGCCGCCTGAGAACACACCGGTGGACGAGACCTCCTACTACTATCCCTCCGTTGCAGAGCAGGAAGCAGACCCGGGCAGTATCCTCAATTACTACAAAGAGGCAATGGAGCTGCGTAACCGCTTCCCCTCTATCGCCCGTGGCGAGGTAACCTATCACCCGGATGGACAAAACAAATATATCTGTGTCCTAACAAAGGAATATGCGGATGAAAAGATTACCATCGTATTCAATATGGATACCTTCCAGCAGACGGTAACCTTAGATCAGGCAGCCTTGGGCTACACAGAGCTGGCAGGTCAGCTGCAGACCACAGACGGCGAGATCACTGTGACGGAAGACGGCAAGATCGTTATGCCGCCGCAATCCATCGCAATTTTTAAGTAAGGAGAAAATATTATGGCAAGTTTATCGCTAAAACATATTTTCAAAGTATATGACGGCGGCGTGAAGGCAGTCAACGATTTCTGTATGGACATCGAGGACAAGGAGTTTATCGTATTTGTCGGTCCTTCCGGCTGCGGTAAATCCACCACGCTGCGTATGATCGCAGGCTTGGAGGAAATTACTGCTGGTGAGCTGCGGATCGATGACGAGATCGTCAACGACTTCGAGCCCAAGGACAGAAACATCGCCATGGTGTTCCAGAACTATGCCCTTTACCCCCATATGAGCGTTTACGAGAATATGGCATTCTCTCTGCGCACGATGCATATGCCCAACGATCAGATTCACGAAAAGGTACTGGAAGCTGCGGAAATTCTGGGCATTACCGAATATTTGGAAAGAAAGCCTAAGGCACTTTCCGGTGGTCAGCGTCAGCGTGTGGCACTGGGTCGCGCCATCGTCCGTAACCCCAAGGTCTTCCTTTTGGACGAGCCCCTTTCTAATCTGGATGCAAAGCTCCGGGCAGCAATGCGTGCGGAGATCTCCCGTCTTCACGAAAAGCTTGGCACCACCTTCATCTATGTTACTCACGATCAGGTGGAGGCTATGACCATGGGCTCACGCATCGTGGTTATGAAGGACGGCTTTGTGCAGCAGATCGACACCCCCACAAACCTCTATAAATACCCCGGTAATATGTTCGTTGCCGGCTTCATCGGCACGCCCCAGATGAACTTCTTTGACGGTACTGTGCGCAAGACGGGTGAGGAGGTTACCTTCTCTCTGGACTGCG
Organism: Oscillospiraceae bacterium; assembly: GCA_015067785.1. Lineage (GTDB taxonomy): Bacteria > Bacillota > Clostridia > Oscillospirales > Oscillospiraceae > Faecousia. The sequence goes on along the minus strand of SVLR01000037.1, from coordinate 16,956 downwards.
GTACAAAGATCGAAATGAAGTACATTCAGGCGGATAAGATACCGGTAAAGTATATGGACGGTCAGCACAAGATCGTCTTCGGTATCCGCCCTGACGATATCCGCGTCTACGACAGCACCAATTATGATGACGGCTCCTGGGCACCTGCCAAGGCTGTCGTCAGCGTGGTGGAGGTGCTGGGCGGCGAGACCCTTATTTATGCCAACCTGAATCTGGAAGATCCCGACGCGCCGGGCAGTATGGTCATTGTCAAAACAAACCCGGATACAGAGGTTCGTCGCGGCGATATCATCGATATTGAAATATCCAGAAGAAAGTTCCATGTGTTCGACAAGGAGACGGAGCAGTCCATTCGCAAGCGGATTCCCGATGAGAATGTGATCAATGTCGCTATTTCCGGTGGAGTTCTCAGCTTTGAAGGACAGAAATTCCCGCTGCCTGCAGCTGTGCGTTGCAAGGACAGCAGCAGCGTAGAGCTTTCAATGCCCGTGGGCGCTCTGACCCTCGGTGAGGGAAGCGGCAAGGCAACCGTTCAGTGGATCGAGACCATCGGCAGCAAGACCTTGTACTTCCTGAAGGTGGGTGATATCACCGTCTTCTCTCTGGAAGAGGGCGAGGCAAGATTTGCCATCGGTGATACCGTGGCTTTTGATATCGACTTCTCGCAGGTAGCGATCAGCGAGCTGGGGGTAACACCGCTTTGTATGGTCAACACCTTGGACGGCAGCTTCACCAAGGAAAAGGATGCTTCCCGGAAGTTTTATCACTTCTATATGAACATTGGAAGCGCAAAGCTTGTGCCTACCGACCGCATCTGTGAGAAGGTCTTTGCCTGCAAGGGCAATAAGATCTTCCATACACCGCTGCAGTACATTGTTTCCGTAAAGGATCTTTCTACAGCCCCAGCAAGCGGCGCGCAGAATGCCCTGACCGGTACGGTGCAGGAAATTTTAGACTACGGCAATGAAAAGTACGCCGTTATTGATGTCTACGGCCAAAAGCTGACCGCCCCCTATGGCGGCAATGCAGGCGATCAGGTAGATGTGCTTGTTCCTGTGGAAAAGGTCACCATCAAGGATAAGTCCATCGATATCATTATCGTGTAAAACAAAAATCAGATCTACCGAAGGTAATACTTTTGTATTGCCTTCGGTTTTTTTGTATATTTTGTTGCAATTATTGGAAATAGGTAGTATAATGAATAAAAACCGGCATAGAAAGAACCAATAAGTGTCGGCAATTGGTAAAAAATAAAAAACCAATGAGAGGAGACCTTTGTTATGACAGAAGAAATGGTAAAAAAGGAAGAAGAGATCGCTGAGGCTTGCGCACCTGCGAAGAATCTGGAACAGCTGATTTTGGAAATCGGTGTTGCAACGGAGCTGCCGTCTCTTGCGGAAAAAACTTTTGTTTTGGCAGAGGTAAAAAATGCCGAAGCGCTGAAGGAGCGTATTGCACAGGAGGGCGGTCAGGTGAAAGAGACCACCGTTTTGGCTACCGACTACCTGATCCTCGGTGACAGCAGCAAGGGCGAGACAGCAAAGGCAAAAAGAGCCTTGGAGCTGAATCAGACCCGTGGCAAAAATATTCAGGCAATGAAGGAAAGCGATTTCTGGCGCCTTCTTGAAGAGCGGGATGCGAAGACAGAGGAGGAGCAGAAGCGCCTTGCAGAGGAAGCGGAAGAAAAGGCCCGGGAGCTGGAGCTTGCTCGGATCGCAGAGGAAGAGCGCCTCCGCAAAGAAGCAGAAGAGCAGAAGCGTCTTGAGGAAGAGGCAGCAGCAAAGGCTCGGGAGCTGGAGCTTGCCCGGATCGCTATGGAAGAGCGTCTGCGCAGAGAAGCTGAGGAAAAGAAGCGTCGTGAAGAGTTTGCGGAGGCTATGCGCCTATATGAGCTTGCCCGTGAAGAATGGGTCGCTGCCAAGATCGCAGTGGAGGATCAGCGTAATCAGGCGCTGCAGGAAGCGCGGATCGTTTTGCGCAGCGCCCTGAAAGAGGAAATTCACCAGTGGTATTTGGATGCAATGCAGGAGCTGTCTGTTAAGACTACGGCTGCGCGCAAAAACCTTGTGGCTGCAGAGGAAGCAATGTCCAAGCTGAACTCCCTGCGTTTGATCCAACGGGCAAAGTACAGACGGATCATAAACGAGGCGGAAAAGGTTTGGAATGCAATGCCGGAGGAGGCTAAGCGCATCCGTGCCCAGTACCAAAAGAAAAAGAAGGACTTTGAGCGGACCCTTCAGTCCCGTGAGGAACAACTGATCGCTGAGCTGGAGATCAAGTTCCCTATTCCTCCCGCACCTCAGAAGCCGCAGTAACAGAAAGCGTGCACGATTTGGATAAGAGGCAGTACAAAGATGAAAAGGCTGTATGAAAAGAGTGAGATCGGCTTCGCGCTCCTTTGGGTAGGGCTCTATGTGGCGGTAATGAATATGGCCATGCAGCTTTGCGGAGGGTTTGATAACTTGGAGAGCAAGACGGTGCCGCAGCTGTTGGTGCCGGTCATATGCGGCTTGCTGCTGGCAGCAGCGGCTACATTTTGGATCCTCCGCAGCGATCTTGGGAAAAAGTACGGTTTCTGCCGTTTATCCGGCGATAAAGGTGCTTTTTTATGGTTTATTCCTTTGGTGTTGATGTCATGCACCAATTTGAAAAACGGACTTACCCTGCCTGCTGATCTTAGCATATCCGTGCTGATGGCGGTAAATATGGCAATTGCCGGTTATGTGGAGGAGGTCATTTTCCGGGGCTTTTTGTTTCGGGCAATGGCAAAGGACGGTCTTAAGAGCGCGGTGATCGTATCCGCAGTGACCTTTGGCGCGGGACATATTGTAAATCTCGGAAACACGGCAGATACCTACGGTGTATTGCTGCAGATCTGCTATGCCATCGCAATCGGCTTTTTGTTTACGGTGATTGTCTACAAAGGGGGCAGCTTGTGGCCCTGTATACTCAGCCATATGTTTGTCAACGCAAGCAGCGTGTTTGCCCGTGAAGAAGGCCTTTTTGCAGACCTTATCCGTGGCTTGTTTGGGCAAGCAACACCGCTTTTGACAGAAGTCTGCAGCGCGCTGCTGATCATACTGATCTCCGGCGGCTACGCCCTTTGGCTTTGGAAAAAAGCACCAGATCCAGTGATATAATATTTAACAAAATCAGGACGCTACCTGCTGGGTGGTGTCCTGATTTGACTTTTTCGACAAAATGGAGTATAATAGACTGCAATATGTATACTCGCGTTTTATGCGGATTTGGTGAAAAGGCTGCGATGTTGTGGCTTTTGCAGAATAGCTTTCGGGAGGAAACGTAATGACAGCAAAGAAAATATGGCTTGCCACACCCACTATGCACGGTGACGAGCTTAGATATATGACCGAAGCCTATGAGACAAACTGGATGTCGACAGTGGGCGAGAATATTAACGAAGCGGAGCGGCTTGCCTGCCAGCAAACCGGCAGCAAGTATGCGGTGGGCTTAGGCTCCGGTACGGCGGCTCTCCATATGGCGGTAAAGCTCTCCGGGGTCAAAGCATGGGACAAGGTGTTCTGCACCGATATGACCTTTGCGGCAACGGTAAACCCTGTGGTGTATGAAAAGGCTGTGCCCATCTTTATCGATACAGAACCGGATACCTGGAATATGGACCCTGTGGCGCTGGAAAAGGCGTTCCAGCTTTATCCTGAGGTAAAGGTAGTGGTGATCGTTCACCTTTACGGTACGCCTGCCAAAATGGATGAACTGAAAGCCGTTTGCGATAAGTATGGTGCAGTGATTATTGAAGATGCCGCCGAGTCTTTGGGTGCTACCTATAAGGGAAAGCAGACCGGCTCTCTCGGTACATACAACTGCATTTCCTTTAACGGAAACAAGATCATCACCGGATCTTCCGGCGGTATGCTGCTGACAGACGATAAGGCTGCCGCAGATAAGGCGAGAAAGTGGTCTACCCAGAGCCGGGAGAACGCCCCTTGGTATCAGCACGAGGAAGTGGGCTATAACTATCGGATGAGCAATGTGATCGCCGGTGTGGTCCGTGGCCAGTTCCCATATTTATCTGACCATATCGCCCGGAAAAAGGCGATTTTCGACCGTTATCAGGCAGCTTTCGCAGACCTGCCGGTGACGATGAACCCTTATGATGCCGAAAACTCTGTACCCAACTTCTGGCTGTCCTGCCTGTTGATCGACGAAAAAGCAATGTGTAAGCAGGAGAGGGGAGCACTGTCTGCTACCTTCGTAAAGGAACCGGGCAAGACCTGCCCTACAGAGATTTTGGAAAGCTTGGCAGCGGAAAACATTGAAGGTCGTCCTATCTGGAAGCCGATGCATATGCAGCCTATCTACCGGGACAATGCTTTTGTGGCAAGGCAAGACGGTATGGATGTAGGCGCGGATATTTTTGATCGTGGCCTGTGTCTGCCCAGTGATATTAAGATGACACCTGAAGAGCAGGATCGGGTCATCCGAATTGTTAGAAGCTGCTTTGCGTGAGGTGTTATCCTATGTATGCAAAGTGTTTTAAGCGTATAGTAGATTTTACTGCATCGCTGGTGGGAATGATCGTTTTGTCACCGGTATTTTTGGTTTTGATGGTGCTCGGCGCGGTAAAAATGAAGGGGAATCCCTTCTTCACCCAGTTGCGACCCGGTAAAGACGAAAGAATATTCCGCCTTATTAAATTTCGGACAATGACCTGCGAAAAGGATAAAGACGGCAATCTCCTGCCGGATGAAAAACGGCTGACGAAATACGGAAAGCTGCTGCGCAGTACTTCTTTGGATGAGCTGCCGGAGCTGCTGAATATCTTAAAGGGCGATATGTCCCTTGTGGGGCCTCGCCCACAGCTTGTGCGGGATATGGTTTTTATGACCCCTGAGCAAAGAACGCGCCACAGCATCCGTCCGGGACTTACCGGCCTTGCCCAGGTCAGCGGCAGAAATAACATTACTTGGGAACAAAAGATCGAATATGACCTTACTTATATCCGCAGCGGTATTACGCTGTGGGGGGATATCAAGATTCTTTTTATGACGGTGGGAAAGGTTTTCCGCAGAGAAGATACAGTTCGTGAGGGAACGGTCTCCGATATGGATTTCGGCGACTACCTCCTCGAAAAAGGGGAAGTAACCGAGGAAGTTTATCAGCAGCGTCAAAAAGAAGCGAAGGAATTATTGGGAGTGTAAGAAATGGAAAAATTCTCCGTATCCATGTGCGTATATGGCGGAGACCATCCAGCGTGGTTTCAGACTTCAGTGGATAGCATTCGTAACCAAACCGCACCGCCGGATGAGATCGTATTAGTCGTAGACGGTCCTGTTCCGGAGGACTTAAACGCGGTGATCTGCCAGTATGAAAAAGAGCCGATCTTTCATGTGATCCGCTTGGAAAAGAATATGGGTCACGGTGAGGCGCGCAGGATCAGCCTGAATGCCTGTAAGCATTCGCTGGTCGCGCTAATGGACGCAGATGACATAAGCGTCCCTGACCGCTTTGCAAAGCAGATAAAGATGTTTGCCGAAGACCCTGCGCTGACCATCGTTGGCGGCAACATCACAGAATTTGTGGATACACCGGATAACTTAGTAGGTATGCGGACGGTATATACTACAGATTCTGAAATCAAGCAGGATATGAAAAAACGCTGCCCAATGAATCAGATGACCGTTATGTTCCGTAAGGCTGATGTGGAAGCAGCTGGCGGTTATGTAGACTGGTACTGCGATGAGGATTATTACTTGTGGCTGCGGTTGATGCTTTCCGGTGCCAAATTCTGCAACATCCCGGAAACCCTTGTCAATGTGCGGGTAGGTAAAGAGATGTACAGCCGCCGTGGCGGAATGAAGTACTTTAAGAGCGAAGCCAAGCTGCAAAAATGGATGCTTAAAAAGAAAGTGATCGGTTTTGGCACATATGCAGTCAATGTGGCGAAGCGGCTTATTGTCCAGGTGTTGCTTCCTAACAGCCTGCGCAGCTGGGTGTTCCAAAAATTTGCAAGAAAGTCGGTGTGAGCGTGGAAAAGAAATATAAAATTGGCTATACAACTGGCGTTTTTGATATGTTCCACATCGGACACCTCAATATTATCCGCAAGGCAAAAGAACAATGCGATTTTTTGATCGTGGGTGTGACTACCGACGAATTGTGCTACCTGCGGAAAAAGAAAACGCCCATTATCCCGGAATGTGAGCGCGTTGCTATCGTGGAAGCGATCCGGTATGTGGATAAAGTCGTTATGCAAAACGATATGGATAAATTGCGCCCTGTAAAGGAACATGGAGTGGATGCTGTCTTTGTTGGCTCCGACTGGAAAGGGACAGAGGCGTGGCAGCAGTACGAAAAGGAATTTGCTTCCGTAGGCTGTTCTGTGGTCTACTTAGACCATACAGACGGAATTTCCTCCAGCATTCTCAGAGAGAGGTTGAATCAGGAATGATCTTTACCTACAAAAAATGGGAGAATTTCTGTCTCCGCTTGCAGCAGATGGGCCTTCAAAGCATTCCTGCCCGGGAGGTAAAAGGTATTTCCGGCGGCTACTTAGTGCTAAAGCACGATGTGGAGACCAATGTAGGTAGTGCTTACCGCATGGCACAGATCGAGGAAAAATACGGACACCGGGGCAGTTATTATGTGCAGGCCTACTTGCTGGAAAACAGTGAAAATGTAGTGTTGCTCCAAAAAATGCAGAAGATGGGTCACGAGATTTCCTATCACTATGATGTGATGGATAGCTGTAAAGGTGATCTGCCGGCGGCGATGGAAGAATTTGAGAAGAATCGCAGATGGTTTGAAGAGAGCGGCTTTCCGGTCACTACGGTTTGTCAGCACGGCAATCCCGTAGTGGAGAGAGTGGGCTATACTTCTAATCGGGATTTTTTCCGCAGCGCAGAAGTGTGCAACCAATATCCGGATATCGCGGATATTATGGTGAATTATCCGGCTGCATATGAAACGGAATATCTGTATTTTTCTGATGCAGGACGGATCTTTAAGCGGATCTATGACCCCATCAACAACGATGTGATAGATTGCGAAGAAAAAAATATCCCCTATGAGGATTTGACAGCCCTGCAGAAAGCACTGGATCAGGAAAAGGGAAATATTATCAGCATCCATCCCCATAGATGGACAGCCTCCGCAATAAAATATGTAATCAAAAACAGCATTTTTAAGACGGCGAAATTTGTGGCAAAAATCTTAATGAGGATCCCTTGCTTCAAAAAGCTGATGAGTAAATATTATTATTTGGCTAAGAAAATTTAAGCGTGGTGAGTATTATGGACCAAACCCAATCTGTCCGGCAAGTGCAGAATAAGATATTGGAAACAATGAAATATGTAGATAAATTGTGTCGGGAGTATGGCATTGTTTACTACATTATGGGTGGAACGGCACTGGGTGCAGTTCGTCACGGCGGCTTTATTCCGTGGGACGATGACTTAGATATCTTTATGACTCCGGATCAGTATGAAAAGTTCAAGGCAGCTTTTGAAGCGGAAGAGAGCCGGCAGTTTGTTTTGCAGGAATGGCGCACCACACCGGATCATCTGGAATACGCCAAAGTGCGGATGAACGGCACGACTTTCATTGAGGAAGTATTCAAAGACAGATGCGATATGCACCACGGCATCTATGTGGATATTATGATCCTCCATAAAGTGCCGGAAAATAAACTGATTCAGCGCTTTGTTTATTTAGAATCCAAATTTGTGACCCTTTATGCCCTTTCTCAGAGAAACTGGAAGCCGAAGACCAAAGGGCAGGCGCTGGCGCTGAAATCCCTAAAGCTGCTGCCTTGTAAATGGATGGCAAAAACGGCATATCGGCATATCTATCGTTATGATGACCGAAAAGATCAGTTTAAGTACTGCTACTGGATCACACCGGCAAAATTCCGCAGCGGACTTTTTGATAAGACCTTCTTTGAGAAGCCGGTGGACATTCCCTTTGAGGATACGGTGCTTCTTGGCAGCGAAAGAATCAAGGAGTATCTTACCTATCGGTATGGCGATTATATGAAATTGCCTTCCGCGGAGGCACAGAAAGCAGCTGTTCACGCGTATTTCTTTGATACGGAAAAAGATTATTCGGAATATGTGGGGAAAGTGTAATGTCAAAATTTGAGATTCTCTGCGTAACAATGCACCAAACGGATTTCTCCAAGCTGAAAGAGATGAATATCCATGCGGATGTGTTCTTTGCCAATCAGGCGGATAAAACCGCTTTGGAGGAACTGGAATTTGAGGGGCACAAGGCCCGGATGCTCACCACCAATACCCGCGGTGTAGGCGTGAACCGTAATATGACACTGCAGTACGCCCAAGGGGATATTTGCCTCTTTGCAGACGACGATGTGACCTACTGCGACGATGTGGAAGAAAAGGTGCTGTCTGAATTCAAAGCCCACCCCGATGCGGATATTATTATCTTCCATTTGGATACGGACTCTGAAAGAAAACAAGCTTCCTACCCCAAAACAAAAAAATGCAGAGGTTTTTTCCGTATGCCTTGGGGTGCAGTCCGGATTGCGTTCCGGTTGAACTCTGTGCGAAAAGCCAATCTTTGGTTTACGACACTCTTTGGCGGCGGCTGTTTATTCCCATCCGGAGAGGATAGTATGTTTTTGACAGAGGCGAGAAGAAAGGGATTAACCTTTTATGTGTCTTGCGAGACCATAGGCAAAGTGGATATGGCTGAGTCCAGTTGGTTTACCGGCTTTGATGAAAAAATGTATTTTGGTAAAGGTGCCTTTTATCAAGCACTGCATCCTAAGACTTTCCGGTTATGGATGACTTACTTTTTGCTGCGCACCCGCAGCTACGGAACGCTGTCTGTTGCAGAGAAAACTAAATGGATGCGTTTGGGCCGGGAAGGATATAAGAGTATGATGTCCTATAGTGCGTATATACAGAGTATGAATGGGAGTAATGCGGATGCAAGTAAAGGATAGAAAAAGATCAGGCTTTACCCGAAACGTGAGCTTTATGTTCGTGATTTACTGGGGGGTTCTTGTTTTTTGGCAAAATGTCAGCGGCGCGGAAACTCGCGGCACGATAGACCTGCTTCTGAAAGTTGGCCTGATGGGCTATTTTGTGGGATTTTATCTGCTTCGGGTGCGAGCCTTTAAGGCGAAAGCGTTTCTCGTGGTTCTGCTTGCAATGTCCCTGATGATTACTGCATCAACAGAAAGTCAGTTTTCCTTAAGCAACATTGTTGCATATGCCTATCCGATTATCATTCTTTTTGTGGTATATGGATTCGGGGATGATTTACAAGTCAATCGTTTGCAGTTGCTGGCGTTTTGCAATTGCGTGATTGTTATTACGTTATACGCAGCGATTTATGCGGTTATCTTTTGCTGGGATCAATTTGCAGGGGCATTATCTTTGGATTATGCATACGGCAATGAATTGAGTTCCTTTTTTGTCAGTAGCCACGAATACGGTATGTATCTGGTGGCGGCAATTATTTCCTGCATTTTTTGCATGGATCTGTCAGAAAAAAAGAGCAGTCTTCAGAAAGTATATTATTTAGCGGTTATTGCGGTTTTGGCAGTTAACCTGGTTTTGACTTTCTCCAGGACGTCTATGATGGGGTTGGCAGTTTTCTTGCTGGTATATACGATTTGGGGCAAGAAATCCGCCAGGAAATGGTTTTTGCTCCTTGGTGTTGCCGCGGTTGCAGTACTGGCGATATCTCCAAAACTAACAGAGTTTGTTTTTAACATTGTGTTTAAAGGAAACAATGCTGCCGGCAGAGATATTTTATTGGAGAAAGGTTTAGAGTATTTCAACAGCGGGAGCTTGCTGCAAAAGTTTTTTGGTTATGGCATTTATGAAACGCGGAGTTACTTTGAACATTATTTCGACCACGGAAGTGTGCACAATGCTTATTTGCAAGTTCTGTTGTATTTTGGCTTGACCGGATTTGGTATGATGGTTTGTTATTTGTTGTCGCAGCTGTTTGCGGGTTTTCGCTTCCGTAAAAAGAACACCTATATCGGCGCAATATCTGCGGGACTGCTGCTGTCAGCGATGTCAATGATGTTTACAAACACCGCTATCATTTTTACATCCTCTATCGACTCCTTCTTTTTGACGATGTTTTTTGTATTGATTCCTAAATATGTACGCAATAGTATTCGAAAGCAAGCATTTTAAGAGGTTTAGATTATATGACATATACACTAGCGGAGCTCCAACAAATAGAACTGCAGATCCTTACGGATTTTGCAGACTTTTGCAAGGAAAATGCGCTTCGGTATTATTTAATCGGCGGAGCACTCCTCGGTGCAGTGCGATATCAGAAGTTTATCCCATGGGATGATGATGTGGATGTGGCAATGCCCCGGGAAGATTATGAGCGGCTCAAAACCGTTTTTTCGTCGGAAAAATATTTCCTGCAAAATGCCCAAAGTGACCCGTTGTTTTCGCGTTGTATACAAAAGGTGCGTTTAAACGGGACGGAAATTGCAGAGGAAGGCTGTTTGGGCATTAATATCCATCAAGGTATCTATATTGATATTTTTCCGATCGATTATGTGGCAAACAATAATCAAAAAGTACTTTCGCGAAAGGCCAAAGAAATTCGCTGCCTAATGTCGTTGCGGGCTATAAAGGGTGGCTACGTGAACGGGCGTTATGCAGCGGCAAAGAAGTTCATTCGAGTGCTTTGCCCTCTGACACTTCAATTTATAGATAGAAAAATCGACCGTCTGTGTACGCAGGAAAATGCCGGGGAAAGAAAGTATGCTATTTTATGGCTGCATAATTATTCGTGGAACAAGCAGTTTCATGAGGCAAGTGTTTTTGGAAATGGCAGTGTGTGCAGTTTTGAAGGGCACGAATTTACGGCACCTGCAGATACAGATGCCTTTTTGCGCCGGGTCTTTGGCGAAGATTATATGCAGGAACCTGCAATGGAAAAGCGAAAATGTCCCCATAACTATATAAATGTATGTGCCAATATTACTAAAGGAGAGGAACTATCGTGAAGAAAGTTTTAGTGATTTCTTATACTTCCCTGATATCCAGCACCCCTAACGGACGAACGATGCAAAGCCTCTTGCAAAATATTCCCGCTGAAAATATATCTTTATTTTGCTGCTACGGCGTACCTGACAAGGGGAACTGTGCTTCTTGTTATAAGGTTTCCAATAAGGATGCTGTTAATTCTTTGTTCAAAGCAAATTGTGCAGGAGGAGTGATAGATGCGTGTGTGGATCATGATCCTGGTGAGGAGCTTAAGAAAGACCAGCGCAACGGCCCACGAAAGGCATGGAAATATGTAGCAAAGGAGCTTATTTGGCTGCTTGGCAGATGGAAAAACAAAAAGTTTAAGTCTTGGCTCCACGAGCAGAACGCAGATTGTGTGGTCTATATGTACGGAGATCAAGCATCCCTTCAAAATTTAGCGGTGTATGCATCCAAAGAATTGAACATTCCTTTGGTAGTATATTCTTGTGAGGATTACTGTTTGAAGGATTATAATTACTTAGATCGGAAAAAAGCGTCTATTTGGTTTTGGATATACCAAAAGCTAAGCCTTGCAGCAACGCGCAGGCTATTTCGTCAAGCCGCCGGTCTAATTACGAATTCCGATAAGCTGGGTGAGGAGCTAGCAGAGAAGTACGGGATCTCCAATGTATCAACAGTTATGATGGCTTCCCAAATGGAGTTTATTCGCAACGGGGAGGTCAGGAGTACAGAAGATACAACGATTACTTATCTGGGCGCATTGGGGACTGCACGTATTCAGGCGCTCACAGAGATTGGAGATGCACTGCAAAAGATTGATTCCCGCCTAAAGCTAGATATCTACGGCAGAACAACGGATGCATTAAAAGAACAGTTGGAGTCTTGCCCAGGTATCCGGTATCATGGCTTTGTGTCCTATGAAAAAGTGCAGCAGGTTATGCGAAGCAGTTCGCTTTTGATTGAAGCAATTAACAACGATCCATATGTTGTTAAGAATAAACGTTATGGCTTTTCTACAAAATATGCGGACTGTTTTGCTTGTGGAACACCTTTGCTCGTTTATGCACCTGCCGGGATTATAGAAACCGCTTTTGCATTGGAGCATAACTGCGCTTTTGTGGCGACTTCTGTCGATGCGTTGGAGCAAACGCTCCGTACGGCTCTGTTTGATCAGGATGCACGAAACAGGCAGTTGGATGCTGCGAAGAAAGTGACGGATATGTATTTCAATAAAGAAAAAAATATTCAAACAGTCGCATCGATGCTCAGTGGCGCTGTATCCAAAAAATAGCTACGGAAAAATAACAGATTGGAGAAAGAAATGAGGGGCGCAAGGAATAAAAACAGCAGTATCGTTTTGATGAGCGTAATCCTGCTGACGAAGATCATTGGTATGCTGCGCGATATCGTGATTGCCAATTATTTTGGAACCACCAACATAAGCGATGCGTTTTTGCTTGCGCTGACAGTCCCGACAACGCTTTTTGCACTGATTGGACACTCCCTTTCCACCGCCTATATTCCTATGTATAATCGCGTAAAGATAGAGCGTGGGGAAAGAGAGGCACAACGATTTTCCAATAACCTGTTGACCACAGCAATGGTTATCAGTACGGTCGCTGTTTTGCTGCTTTTGTTCTTTCCAAAAGCTGTAGTAAAAATATTTGCATCGGGTTTCGACGAGGCGACAGCAGATATCGCCGTCCGCTTGATCCGGATCAGCGCACCGAGCATTTATGTGATGTGTGCTGTTAATGTATTCGGCGGATACCTCCAGGCGAATAAAAGCTTTTTGGCACCGGCGGCCATTTCGCTTCCGAGAAATATTGCGATCGTTTTCTCTGTGGTGTTGGCAGCAGGGTTAGGCACCGATTGGTTGGGTTATGGCTTGATGGTGTCCTATCTTATGGAGCTATTTCTTTTAATGCCCTTTGTAATAAGAAAAGGCTACCTGTATAAGCCACAAATGAAGCTAAATGATGAATATATGCATCAGACCCTTTACGTGATTGCCCCCATTGTATTGGGAGTCTGTGTTGGTCAGGTTAATAAGATAGTCGATCGCTCTATGGCTTCTACAATTTTAGAAGGTGGCATCTCGGCACTGACCTATGCTGTGTTTATAAACAACGGTGTGCAGGAAATTTTAGTTACTGGCATCGTAACGATTCTTTTTGCAAAATGTTCGGAATATGTGGCTAAGCAAGAACATGACAAGGTGAAGCAAAAGCTATCTGAAACGCTCAATACTATGATCCTGCTGCTTATCCCTGCTTGTGTGGGTGTGTCGATTTTGGCTGAGCCGATTGTTTCGTTGGTGCTTTGCAGAGGAGAATTTGATCAGAATTCTCTAAAAATGACCGCAGCTGCACTTCGGTTCTACACATTAGGCCTGCTGTTTCTTGCAATGCGCGATACTATGGTTAAAGTGTTCTATGCTTACAAAGAAACCCGAGTCACATCGATCGTCTCTATTACCGCCATCGGAGCAAATATCGTTATGAATGTGTTACTGAGTCGGGTTATGGGGATCAACGGACTGGCTTTGGCAACCAGCTTGTCGGCCATATACAGCACTGTAGCGTTGTATGTGCTTTTACACAGAAAAATAGGGGATTTCGGTTTTAAGACAATGTTAGTTGCAGTATGCAAAAGCCTGATTGGTTGTCTTCCAATGGCATTAACAGCTTACTTCCTCAATCAGCAAAAATGGGTTCAGTCGATGGGGGTTGCTGGGCTGTTTGTGTGCGTGTTGTTGTCTTGCGCAGTTTACTTCCTTGTTGAAATCCTTATTGGAAACAAAACGATTACGCGTCTGCTTCCAAAAGCAAACAAGAAAATATGAAATAGGGTCAATTGCAAATAAAATATTACCGGTTGCCGGTAGTATCACTTGTGAGACAGAATAAATAATTTTGAGAACAGAGAAATAGGGAGAGAAATACAAATGCAAGATGTTTTTGTGATCGGCATTGCCGGTGGCAGCGGTTCGGGAAAGTCTACTTTTGCGAAGCGGTTAAAAGAACGGTTTCCGGACGATATTGCGCTGGTTAGCTGTGATAACTATTATTTGGCAAGAACAGGGATGCCCTTCGAGGAACGGAAACGGCAGAACTACGACTCTCCCGATGCGTTCGAGTTTGATCTAATGATCCAGCAGATCACCGATCTCAAAAACGGAAAAAGCGTTCTGTGTCCGGTCTATGATTTTTCCCTCCATACCCGCAGTGAGCGGGTCATTGAGATCCAGCCCAAGCCCATCATCCTGATCGACGGCATCCTGATCTTCGCAGAGCCCCAGCTCCGGCAGATCATGGATATGCGGATCTATGTGGAAACCGACGCGGACGAGCGGATCCTACGCCGTGCCCGCCGGGATATGGCAGAGCGTGGCCGTGACTTGGACGGCATCATCGAGCAGTACTTGGCGACAGTCAAGCCGATGCACAATCAATATGTAGAGCCTACCAAGGCATACGCAGACATTATCATTAACGGCGGTCTCAACGACCGGGCATATGACTTGGTAAAGAATAAAATTCAAAGCATTCTGAGAAAAAGAGGATAAGTGTTATGAGCCTTTTTGCGAACAAAACCTTACTGATCACCGGTGGTACCGGATCTTTTGGCAACGCGGTGCTGAATCGGTTTTTGAAAACAGACATCGGTGAGATCCGCATTCTCTCCCGAGATGAAAAAAAACAGGACGATATGCGCCACGAATTTCTGGCGAAGATGCCTGAGGTGGCAGATAAGATCAAATTCTATATCGGAGATGTCCGGGACATCGCATCGGTGAGAAATGCCATGCACGGTGTGGATTACATTTTCCATGCGGCGGCATTAAAGCAAGTGCCCTCCTGCGAGTTTTTCCCCATCGAGGCGGTAAAGACCAACGTGTTGGGTACAGAGAATGTACTGACTGCCGCCATTGAAGCGGGTGTTAAGAACATTGTTTGCCTGTCTACTGATAAGGCGGCTTATCCTGTCAATGCAATGGGTACCTCCAAGGCGATGATGGAAAAGGTCATCGTAGCAAAGTCTCGGACGGTATCCCCTGAAAAAACCAAGATCTGCTGCACCCGTTACGGCAATGTTATGTGCTCCCGCGGCAGTGTTATCCCGCTGTGGATCGAGCAGATCAAGGCAGGTAACCCCATTACCATTACTGAGCCGTCAATGACCCGGTTCATTATGAGTTTGGACGAAGCGGTAGACTTAGTGCTGTTTGCCTTCGAAAACGGCGCATCCGGCGATATTTTGGTACAAAAAGCCCCGGCCTGCACCATCGAAGTGCTGGCAAAGGCGGTGACCGGCCTGTTTGCCCCCGGTCACGAGATCAAGGTCATCGGCATCCGCCACGGCGAAAAGATGTACGAGACCCTTCTTACCAACGAGGAATGTGCCAATGCGGTGGATATGGGCGCATTTTACCGTGTTCCCTGCGACAACCGTGGTCTTAACTACGATAAGTTTTTCAAGCAGGGCGATGTGGACCGCAACCCGCTAACGGAGTTTAATTCTTCCAACACAGAGCTTCTCACCGTTGAGCAGGTGCAGGAGAAGCTTTTGAGCCTTTCCTACATCCGGGAGGAATTGGAGAAAGTCAGCAAAAGATGACCGTAGGGAACGGATTTATCCGTTCCGCCGTGGAATGCATAAATGCATTCCCTACGATTTCGAAAGGAATATGGCTATGAACATTCTCATTACAGGCGCAAAGGGTTTTGTGGGTCGCAACTTGGTGGAAACCCTGAAAACCATCCGGGACGGCAAAAATCGCACCCGAAGCCTGAAAATCGATGAAATATATGAATACGATTTAGACACCGACCCGGGTCTTTTGGAGGAATACTGCGAAAAAGTCGATTTTGTCTTCAACCTTGCCGGTGTAAACCGTCCCCAGAATCCGGAAGAATTTATGCAGGGTAATTTCGGCTTTGCAAGTACACTTCTTGATACATTAAAGAAGCACCATAATACTTGCCCCATTATGATTTCTTCCTCCATTCAAGCCACCTGCATCGGTCGCTACGACAGCGATTATGGCAGAAGCAAGAAGGCAGGGGAGGAGCTGGTCTTTGCTTATGGCGAAGAGACCGGTGCAAAGGTGCTTGTGTACCGTTTTCCCAATCTCTTTGGCAAATGGTGCCGCCCCAATTATAACAGCGCTGTTGCCACCTTCTGTAATAACATCGCAAACGATCTGCCCATTACGATAAACGACCCGGCAGTGGAGCTGGAGCTTTTGTACATTGAGGATCTGGTGGAAGAAATGCTGGACGCGCTGGAGGGAAGACCTCACCACTGCGAATTTGACGGCATCAAAACGGTGCTTTGTGAAAACGGCAGATACTGCGCTGCACCCGTGACCCATAAAGTCACATTGGGCGAAATTGTAGACCTGCTCAGCACATTTAAAGCCCAGAGCCAAACCTTACAAATGCCGGAGATCCCCGCCGGCAGCTTTGCAAAGAAGCTGTACAGCACCTATCTTTCCTACCTGCCGAAAGAAAAGGCAGCATTCCCCCTCAAAATGAACGTTGACGACCGGGGCAGCTTTACGGAGCTGTTAAAGACCGAAAAATGCGGTCAGTTTTCTGTAAATATCTCGAAACCCGGCATTACCAAGGGTCAGCACTGGCACCACACCAAATGGGAGTTCTTTATCGTGGTGTCCGGAAAGGCGCTGATCCAGCAGCGCAGGATCGGTACGGACGAGGTGCTGAATTTTGAGGTGTCGGGAGAGAAAATCGAAGCCGTCCATATGCTGCCCGGCTACACCCATAACATTATTAATTTGAGCGATACGGAAGATCTGGTCACCCTGATGTGGGCAAATGAGCCCTTTGACCCCGGCAGACCGGACACCTTCTTTGAAAAAGTATAATATGAAAATCAGACACTTATTATGCCTGTTTGCGGCACTCTCCTTGCTAACGACTATGTTTATTTGGGGCAATTCTCTGAAATCCATCCCTGAATC
>SVLR01000036.1 GCA_015067785.1 Oscillospiraceae bacterium | reverse complement strand
CAACCGCAGCACCAACACCAAGTGCTGCGGTTAATTTTCCTGCATATTAGAATTTATCAATTATATGTGCTTTTCCATATACCCACAGGTGAATGGGAAAAATTCAAACTTTTTGGTTCCAGTATGCTCAAAGCCAAATGATTCATACCATTTTCTTAGTACTTTATTTTCTTCAACAATGCCTATATTTATTTTTTTGCTGTTCAATTCCTTCGCTTTATTAAATGCGTGTTTCAGAAGTTCTGCACCGATACCTTTATGCCTATATGCAGGAATTACACATAAATTATTAAGTTCGCATTCGTTGTTGTCTTGTAATAGTAAGGAATAATAGCCCACGATAGTATCCTTGTCGTAAAATACATACATAGGTCTATGCTCTCTAAGCAAATGCCACTTTAACCTATCTTCTGTCGTTGCAAACGCTGTAAATCTTGATGCATTTTCGGCAGTAAGGCCAAACTCATTTGCAACGGTTAAAAAGCTATCTCTGATAACATTTACACATTCAGAAATATCCTTTTCGCTCACTTCTTTTATCACAATAAACACCTCCGTCAAATTCAAGTTTATCGATGAATTTATTGTATCACGAAATACCTTGCAAATCAACCGATAGCATTTGTGCCACAAATGCGAAATTCAATCAAAGGGACAATAAAAGCGGCGGGAGCAGGCCCCCGCCCTACATGGAGAAAAACGACAGTAATTCTTTTAATTTTTCAGCAGCTTTTCAAGTCTCTCTCTGTTTTCCCGGGAAATGTCGCACAGCGGGAGGCGGCAGCCACCGCAGTCATAGCCGAGGACCTCCATTGCCGCTTTTACCGGGATGGGATTGACTTCAGAGAATAGCGCCTTGATCAGGGGGTAGAGCTGGCATTGCATTTTAGAGGCGGTAACATAATCGCCCTGTAGGGCGCAATTTGTCATTTTTACTGTTTCTTCAGGCAGAACATTGGAAAGCACGGAGATCACGCCCTTACCGCCTAACGCGGCGCAGGGGACGATTTGGTCATCATTTCCTGACCAAATGGCAAAATCCTCTCCGCAGGCATTGCGGAGCGCTATGATTTTCGTGATATCCGTGGAAGCTTCCTTAATGCCAACAATACTTGGATGCATAGAAAGCCGCTGACAGACCGATACGGGGATGTCTACTCCCGTGCGCCCGGGGACATTGTAAATGATAATCGGAATATCCACCGCTTCTGCCACAGATAGGTAATGGGCAATCAGACCGTCAGGGGTAGCCTTATTATAGTAGGGCGTAACCACAAGCAGCGCATCTGCGCCCACAGCCTGCGCCGCCCGGCTCAGCGCGACGGTGTGGGCAGTGGAGTTGCTGCCCGTACCGGCAATGACGGTACATTTATCACCGGCATAAGCCTTGCACCGGGCGAAAAGTGTCAGCTTTTCTTCATCGGAAAGGGTAGGTGCTTCTCCGGTTGTACCGGCAAGCACCACAGCAGGAACACCTGCGTCGATCTGCCGCTGCAAAAGCCGCAGTGCCAAGGGGTAATTGATTTCTCCTGCCCAAAAGGGCGTTATGAGCGCGGTGCAAACACCGGTAAAAATTGGATTTTTCATAGAGAGACACCTCCAACACAGTCTATGCAGGGGGGAATATTTTGTTATTGGCGTAAAAAATGGCTTTTTCGTAAAATTTAGATTGATTATTTAGGGGAAATGTGTTATAATCCCGGCAGTTAAATACCAAAGGATAGAGGCGCAGCTGTCAAAAGTAGTCTGTGTGTAAGGGTCGCATCCGTTGCACAGATAAAAGGGGCCGCTGCCGAAGAAAAACGAGGCGTGCGTTTTTCTGGACACGGGGAGAAGATCTCCGTGGCTGTCGCGAAAGCGGAGAGCTATTATGGATCGAAAACCGGGCTGGATGTTATTACGGCCATTTTGTGTTGCGATTATTTTCGGCTATCCGCCCGATAGCCGTTTTTTCTTTGTCCATTGGCGCAAAATAAGAAAGGACTGGAACATAGCAATGACAAAAAATCCTATTTTCCGTGGCGCCGCTACGGCGCTGATCACACCGATGAACGAAAATGGTGTCGACTACGAAGCTTTTGGAAAACTTATTGATTGGCAGATCGACAGCGGCATTGATGCCCTTGTCATAGCCGGCACTACCGGCGAAGCCTCTACACTTACCGATGAGGAGCATCGAGAGGTGTTACGGTATGCTGCCCAGCGGATTGCCGGCAGAGTGCCCGCTATTGCCGGCACCGGCTCCAACGATACGGCATACGCCATCGATATGAGCGTCTATGCCTGCGAATTGGGCTACGATGCGTTGCTGGTGGTGACGCCTTACTACAATAAGGCGACCCAAAATGGTCTTATTCAGATGTTTACCCAGATCGCGGATGCTTGTACAAAGCCTGTGATCCTTTACAATGTACCCTCCCGCACCGGAGTGAACATCAGCTCTGCGGTCTATGCCGCGCTTGCCGACCATCCCAATATCTGCGCTATTAAGGAGGCAAACGGAGATATTTCCTCCGCGGTTGCTACTGCAAGCCTTGTGGGCGACAAGTTGGATCTGTACTGCGGAAACGATGACCAGATCGTACCGTTTTTGTCTATTGGCGGCAGCGGTGTGATCTCCGTGCTGTCGAACCTTTTGCCTAAGGAGACAAGCGACATCTGTCATAAGTTCTTCAGCGGTGATATTGCCGGCAGTCTAGAGCTGCAGTTTAAGTATTTGGCGCTGGTTAACGCGCTTTTCTGCGAGGTCAACCCGATCCCGGTAAAGGCGGCAATGGCAGCAATGGGCTTCTGCAAAGACACCATTCGTCTGCCCCTGACACCTATGGAAGAGGAACATAAGGAGAAGCTTTTTGCGCTGATGCGTGTAGAGGGACTCATTAAATAAGCCTGAAAATCCCCGTTTAATGGAGGAATAACCTATGAATATCGGCATTTATGGCTACGGTAACCTTGGCCGTGGTGTAGAAGCGGCCATCGGGCAGAATCCCGATATGCAGCTTGTGGCTGTGTTTACCCGTCGGGATCCTGCCAGCCTGAAAATCGCAACTGAGAGTGCAGTGGTGGTGCACACCAGCGAGGTGCTTTCCTGGAAGGACAAGATCGATGTAATGATCCTTTGCGGCGGCAGCGCCACCGATCTTCCCGAGATGACACCCGCCCTTGCGGAAAGTTTCCATCTCGTAGACTCCTACGATAATCATTCCAGCATCCCGAAGCATTTTGCCGCTGTGGATGCCACTGCAAAGAAAGCCGGAACGACTGCTATGATCTCCTGCGGTTGGGATCCCGGTATGTTTTCTTTGAACCGACTGTATGCAAGCTGCATTTTACCCGATGGCAAGGACTATACCTTCTGGGGCAGGGGCGTTTCTCAGGGACATTCCGACGCCATCCGTCGTATTCCCGGCGTATTGGATGCCCGGCAGTATACTGTTCCCATTGAGGATGCGCTTGTGCGTGTCCGCTCCGGTGAAAATCCCGAGCTGACCACCCGGCAGAAGCATCTGAGAGAATGCTATGTTGTAGCCGCTGAAGGCGCAGATCAGGAAGAAATCCGTCAAAAAATTGTTTCGATGCCCGGCTACTTTGCTGACTATGATACGACTGTGACCTTCATCACAATGGAGGAACTCCAAAGAGACCACAAGGGACTTCCCCATGGTGGCAATGTGATTCGCACCGGTAAAACCGGAAATGGCAATACCCAAGTGATCGAGTATAAGCTGACACTTCAGTCTAACCCAGAATTTACCGGCAGTGTACTGGTTGCCTTTGCGAGAGCTGTCTACCGGATGGCAGCGCGTGGGGACTTCGGCTGCAAGACGGTGTTCGATGTTGCACCCGCTGACCTTTCTGCGGTTTCCAGAGATGAACTCATAGCCCATATGCTTTAAGATTGGAATAGAAGTATGATTTGTGAAAATATCGGTGTCAACGAGAAGGGACACCTGACCCTTGCCGGTTTTGATACTGTGGAGCTGGCGCAAAAATACGGCACGCCTCTCTATCTTATGGACGAGGATCGGATCCGTCATAACTGCCGGGTTTATAAGACGGCAATGCTTGACGGCTTTGGCGTGGGAAGCTATCCCTCCTATGCCGGTAAGGCAGCCTGCTTTAAGCGCATTTATGAAATTATGCGGGAGGAGGAGATGTCTGTTGACCTTGTCTCTCCCGGCGAAATTTATACGGCATATAAAGCCGGATTTCCTATGGAAAACGCCTTTTTTCACGGCAATAACAAGACTGATGCAGACATCACGTTTGCCATGGACTGCGGTGTGGGCTTCATCGTCATCGACGGTATGGACGAACTTATGGCTGTCCAAAATATTGCAAAGGACAGAGGACTGCGGCAGAGTGTACTGCTGCGCCTGACCCCGGGCATTGATCCCCACACTTATGAAGCGGTTGCTACCGGCAAGGTGGACTCAAAATTTGGCGTTGCTATTGAGACCGGACAGGCAGAAGGATTTGTGGCAGCGGCGCTCGCTTGCGACAGCCTGAATATTATGGGTTATCATTGCCATGTTGGCTCTCAGGTCTTCGACGATTCCGACAGTGTTTATCTGGACTCTGCCGATGTGATGCTGACCTTTGCCAAGAAAATGCAGGAAAAATGGGGATTTGCACCGAAAATTTTCGACATCGGCGGCGGCTATGGCGTTCGCTATACCGAAGCAGACCCTACGGTAGACATTGCTGCCAGTATCCGCAAGGTAGCAGACCATATCCGCAGGCTTTGCGATGAAAAGTGCTTACCAATGCCCAATGTGATTATGGAGCCGGGCAGAAGCATTGTTGCTGATGCAGGTATGACTCTTTATACTGCCGGTACAGTCAAGGAGATCATCGGCTATAAAAATTATCTGTCTGTTGACGGCGGTATGACTGATAACCCCCGGTATGCCCTCTACGGTTCGGAATACACGGTCTATATTGCCAATAAGATGGCGCGTAAGGCAGATTTCCTGTGCGACCTTGTAGGCCGTTGCTGTGAGTCCGGCGATATAATCCAGCCTGGTGTAACAGTTCCAATGCCTGTGCGTGGAGATACCGTTGCGGTATGCACCACCGGCGCTTATAATTACTCTATGGCTTCCAACTACAACCGGGTCGCAAGACCGCCTGTTGTTATGCTTTCCGGTTGGGCGGATTATGTAGCTGTCCGTCGGGAGACCTTAGAGGATTTATTACTCAATGACCTTTGATTGTGAGGAGATTCTATGACACAGCAGCCTGCTGTCTCCCAACTGAAGACTGAGGATTTTTGGTACGACCTTCCAGAAGAGCTGATCGCGCAAACACCGCTTACGCAGCGGGATGCCTCCCGGCTTTTGGTGCTGGATCGGGAAACAGGGGAGACCTGCCATCGTCATTTTTACGACATATATGATTATTTGCAGCCCGGTGATTGTCTCGTTATGAACGATTCCCGGGTGCTGCCTGCACGACTTCTCGGCAGGCGCCCCTCCGGCGGCGCGGTAGAGCTATTGCTTCTGAGGGATTTGGGTAATAAACAATGGGAGTGTTTGGCAAAGCCGGGTAGAAAGTTGCAACCCGGTCAGAAAGTAATCTTTGGGGACGGAGAGCTGACAGCTACCATTGTTTCTGTTTTAGAGGACGGTAATCGGTTGGTTGAATTCCATTATGATGGAATCTTCCTCGAGGTGCTGGAGCGGCTTGGTAAGATGCCCCTGCCGCCATATATCAAAGCCCAGCTTGAGGATCAGGAGCGGTATCAGACCGTTTACTCCCGTGAGGTCGGCTCTGCAGCTGCACCCACAGCCGGATTACACTTTACCTCGGAGCTGATGGAAAAGCTGAGGAATAAGGGCATTTCCATTGCCTTTGTGACCTTACATGTCGGTCTTGGTACATTCCGCCCGGTAAAAGTGGAAAATGTGTTAGACCACCATATGCATAGCGAGCTGTGCATCCTCCCCGAGGAGACTGCCGCTATTCTTAATAAGACCCGCGACGAGGGCGGCAGGATCATCTGCGTAGGAACCACCTCCTGCCGGACGCTTGAGTCTATGGCTTCTCCCGACGGTACCTTTGTTGCCGGCAGCAAATGGACGGATATTTTCATATATCCCGGATACCAATTTAAGGCAATGGATGGACTTATCACAAATTTCCATTTACCAGAGAGTACGCTCGTAATGCTGGTTTCTGCTTTTGCAGGCAGAGAGAACATCCTCAATGCTTATAAAGAAGCTGTGCGCGAAAAATACCGTTTCTTCTCCTTTGGTGACGCAATGCTGATTTTATAAATTTAGGAGGGGGGCATTTTGTTATGTGGACTCTATCTGACCTGATTTCCAATTTCTTTACCCATAAGGATTATTTACCCTCGGCAGATAAGCTGCCCGGTACATTGTTTACTCCGATGCATTTTGTATTCGCACTGCTTTTCGCTGCGATCGTTGTCCTTGCATGTATTCGTTGCCGCAAGATCGGTGAGCGCAAATTAAAGACAGTATTTACTGTGCTTTGGGCATTTCTTGTTGTTTTTGAGATCACGAAGATCGCATGGGAGACCTTAAGCGGCAAGGTCGTAAGCTTCGAGTGGGGCGGTATTTTGCCACTTTATCCCTGCAGTATCTTTATGTACGCAATGCCTTTTGCTATTTGGGGCAAGGGGATCGTTCGGAAGGCTGCCTGTGGCTATGTCTGTACATTGGGTCTGTTGGGCGGACTTATCAATTTTGTATATCCTGCCAACATACTGAATAATTACTCCTGTTTGTCTTTTGCTGGATTCCATACATTGATCTATCACGGAACGCTTGTGTTCTGCGCCTCTGCCATGCTGCTTTCCAGCTATCATACATTTACCGATGTGAATAAATTCCGGGATCTTTTTGTGCCTGCGATACCTTGTATTATTATGTCTATCCCGGCGAACATCGTTAACTTCTCGCCCATCAATTCAGACTATATGTTCTTTAAACTCCGTTCCTTCTTCTTTGCACCCATTGGTGAGGCGCTGCCGACCTTTGTGTGCGTGTTGATCGTTTATGCGCTGTATTTACTGATCCACGCAATTCCCTATATTCCTTTCTATATCAAAAATCGCAAAAGGATGAATATAAATGTTTAAGCTTTTAAAAACCGAAGGAAAGGCTCGTCGGGGTGAATTTACCTGCGCTCACGGCACAGTCCAGACTCCGGTCTTTATGAATGTTGGCACGCAAGCAGCCATTAAGGGCGCGCTGAGTGCGGAGGATCTTGAGAATATTGGCTGTCAGGTAGAGTTGTCCAACACCTACCACCTCCATCTTCGCCCCGGCGACGAGGTGGTGAAAAAGTGCGGAGGACTGCATAAGTTTATGACCTGGGACAAGCCAATCCTGACAGACTCCGGCGGATTTCAGGTTTTTTCATTGGCTTCTCTGCGAAAGATCAAAGAAGAGGGCGTCACTTTTGCCTCGCATATCGATGGACGTAAGATCTTTATGGGCCCGGAGGAGAGTATGCAGATCCAGTCCAATTTAGGCTCGGATATCTGTATGGCTTTTGACGAATGTATTGAAAACCCTGCGCCACGAAAATATGTGCAGGACAGTGTGGACAGAACCTACCGCTGGCTTGTCCGTTGTAAGAATGAAAATGCACGGCTTAATAGTCTCCCCGATACCGTCAACCCGCAACAAATGCTTTGGGGCATCAATCAGGGAGGCACCTATGCAGATATCCGCGTGGATCATATGAAGCGGATCGCAGATCTGGATCTGCCCGGCTACGCCATCGGCGGTCTTGCGGTAGGCGAAACTGCCGAGGAAATGTATAACATTATTGAAGCAGTAGAGCCCCATATGCCGGTAAACAAAACCCGGTATTTGATGGGCGTCGGTACGCCATCCAATATTATTGAAGCGGTTGCCCGGGGCGTAGATTTCTTTGACTGTGTAATGCCTGCCCGAAATGCCCGGCACGCCCGGCTCTTTACCTGGGAAGGTGCTATCAATCTGAAGAACGCCAAATACCAGCTGGATATGCTGCCTATCGATCCCAAATGCGATTGCCCGGTTTGCCGCAGATATACAAGAGCCTATATCCGTCATTTGTTCGTTGCTGATGAAATGCTCGCTATGCGCCTTTCTGTTATGCATAACCTGTATTTCTATAATAAATTGATGGAAAAGATCCGTGCGCATTTGGATAACGGTACCTTTGAAGCGTTCAGAAATGAATATTCCGTTAAATTGTCGCAGAGAATCTAATTTATAGTTGCATTTTTCCTAAAAAATGGTATAATCATCTAGAAATTACACAAAGGAGATATGTTTATGTTTCACTTTTTAGAAGAAGTAGCACCTGTCGATCCTATGGGAGGCCTTTTCGGTATGCTGCCGATGCTTATTATTTGTATTGCGCTGTTCTACTTTATGCTGATCCGTCCTGAGAACAAGCGTAAAAAGGAAGCCGAGAAGATGCGCAGCGAGCTGAGAAGCGGCGATCGGATTACGACCATCGGCGGCATCCAGGGCGTTGTTGTTGATGTAAAGACCGATAAGTTTGTCATTGAAACCGGTGCAGATCAGGTCCGCATTGAGTTTGCTATGTGGGCGCTGTCTACCAACGACACTGCTGCAGAGAAAGCTAAGGAAGCCGCTAAGAAGGCAGAAGAAGAGCGCGCCAAGAAAAAGGCCGACAAGAAAATGAAGAAGTAATTTTATTGCACCACGGAGTTTTCCGTGGTGCGTTTTCTATTGACTTTTCAGTTATTTTGGGGTATACTACTCGCGTATAAAAGAATACCCACAGTTCATGACAAATGTCTTTCTGAGCGCGCAGGTGTGAGGGGATAGGGGAACACGGTGAGAATCCGTGGCAACAGCCATTGCCGTATTTGCAATTTTTGCATAAGTCGGAATGCCTATCGTTCTGTGGTCCGGCAAACAAGACCCTTGGGCAAAAGAAGGGGGATAGGCCACGGTCAAAGAGAGACCTGAAGCACCCCTTTCCGGAGGGGTGCTTTTTGCGTTTTCTTTCATACGAAAAATTATGAAAGCAGGTAGAAACTATGAAAAAAACAATCAGCATCATCCTCCTATTGATTTGTGTGGCCGCTCTTTTTGCTGGCTGTAACAAAGGCCCCGTTTATGTAGACGGCACAGCAAAGTACACCGAGGATACAACCTTAGGTGAGGGTAGTAAGACCATTACGGTGACTGTCAAGGATCACGAAGGCAAGGCCGTGGTCTTTACGATTAAGACTGATGCCAAAACTGTAGGGGAGGCGCTCATTGAAAATGAGCTGATCGCCGGTGATGAGGGCACATACGGTATGTATATCAAGGTGGTAAACGGTCTCCGGGCAGATTATGACAAAGACCGTGCATACTGGGGCTTTAATGTGAATGGAGAAAGGTCTATGACCGGTGTGGATATGACGGATCTTACAGACGGAGGCGTTTACGAGCTTGTCTACACCGTCGGATAAGGGAATGATCACCGTTCGGGAGCTTTGCGTTTTTGCTATGCTGGGGGCGCTGATGTTTGCGTCCAAGCTCATTATGGAGGTTCTGCCCAACATCCATATCCTTGGACTGCTCATTATGGCATACACCATTGCGTTCCGTGCAAAGGCTTTAATCCCGATGTATTTATGGATATTCTTGAACGGGCTGTTTGCAGGCTTTGCCACTTGGTGGGTACCATACCTATATGTATGGGCGGTGCTTTGGGGCATTACAATGCTTTGTCCTAAGAAGATGCCCAAAAAAGTAGCTGTGGTGGTTTATCCGCTTATCTGCTGTTTGCACGGTCTCTTCTTTGGCGTGTTATACGCACCAGGTGAGGCACTTCTTACCGGATTGGACTTTAACGGAATGCTGGCGTGGATCGCAAGCGGTCTTGTGTTTGACATTACCCACGCCATCGGAAATTTCGCTGCCGGTCTTCTTGTCGTGCCTTTGAGTGAATTGCTCTTGAGACTAAAAAGAATATATCTCTCATAAAACAGAAAGGACGCCTTCGGGCGCCCTTTCGTCTTGAAATATGGTGTGGGTTGTGGTAATATAATCTCAATCAATTTATTTGGAGGCAGTTATGACAAAGCTTCTGTTATCCATATTTGTCGGCAAAGATTTAGATGTTTCTTCCCAGCAGACAAGGTCAAGGCTTGGGAGCTTTTCCGGTGTTGTAGGAGTGGTCTGCAATCTGATCGTTGTAGCTATGAAGCTGATGGTTGGCATTTTGACAGGTGCATTTTCTGTCATCGCGGATGCACTCAATAATTTGATGGACGCAGCCAGCGCAGTTGTGACCCTTATCGGTTTTAAGTTGGCGGAAAAGCCTGCAGACAAGGACCATCCCTACGGCCACGCCCGCTATGAGTATCTTTCCGGTCTTGCGGTTGCTGCACTTATTATCTTGGTTGGTTTTGAATTGCTGAAGACTTCCTTTGATAAAATTTTGCACCCTGCGCAGATCGCTTATACCATACCACTGTATTTGGTGCTTGTGATTTCCGTAGGCGTTAAGTTTTGGATGTTCTTATTTAATAGAAAGCTGGGGCAGATGATTTCCTCGTCTGCCTTGGAAGCCACAGCGGTTGACAGCCGTAACGATGCGATTACAACGGGTACGATTCTGATCTCCGCGGTAATTGCAAAGTTTTCGGGACTTGCGGTGGATGGCTTTGTGAGCCTTGCACTGTCTGTGTTCATTATGTA
The DNA here is from genome assembly GCA_015067785.1 of Oscillospiraceae bacterium. GTDB lineage: Bacteria > Bacillota > Clostridia > Oscillospirales > Oscillospiraceae > Faecousia. The sequence continues at coordinate 11,861 of SVLR01000036.1, read as the reverse complement.
CAGCGGTGTTCAGCTTGCCAAGCAGACCATCAGCCCGCTTTTGGGGGAATCTGCAAGTCCGGAGTTGAAAAAGAATATCCTCTCAGTGCTTCAAAGTGAGCCGCGGGTTTTAGGATACCATGATCTTATGATTCACGATTACGGACCCGGTCAGCGCTTTGGCAGCTTGCATATTGAAATGGACTGTAAGGACAGTCCGATAGAATGTCACGACATTATTGACAATTTGGAGCGAGCGTGCTTAGAGCAATTTAATACACATATTGTTATCCATTACGATCCAATCGTTACCGACGATTTGGAACTTACCCGCCTCCGTGGTGTTGTGGAGACGATATTGCGTCAGCAAGATGAAAGAATCACCATTCACGATTTCCGGATGGTAAGCGGCGCGGACCACATAAACTTGATTTTTGATATGGTCCTTCCGTCCGAAATAATGTCCCAAAGATTTGAGATCAAGGATACGCTGGATAATGCCCTTAAGGAGCTGGATGGCAATACATATTACACGGTAGTGGAATTTGATATGGAAGGTTTTAACTGAAAAAGGAGGTGCCATTGGCACCTCCCTTTTATTTTGCGGTATCTAAAGATTTTCCAAAGACAAAGAAACGGTCGTAGATGTACTCGGTAACAAAGTTAATAACCATCATAAGAAATTCCACAAGATAGCCGTTCCACATAATATGGTAGCTCTCCTCGGTGAGGAGGGCGGTTAAGTAGGAAGAAGCGGGGGCAAACACCACATAGAACAGCGCTACCTTAAGCATGGCAACAGGTACATTTGCGGCAGACTTGAATGTAAATTTGCGATTCAGCGTGAAATTCCATACAACGGAAAGGATCAGCGCAATTAGATGAGAGACCCATTCCTCCAAACGCAGCAGCTCGTAGAGAAAAGCGAAGGAGCCTATTTGGATAACGCCTGCACTAATGGAGAAAAATAGAAATTTAACGGAGCGGATCAATTCTGTTTTTGTACTGTTTTCTTTCATTATTTCACCTCTTATGTTATTTATATAGGTTGATTATACAGCATATTTTGCTATTTGGCTACTGTTTTTTTATTGGCGGGATCACAGGCTTTTCCGTTGACAATCCATCGCTGCATTGGTATAATATAAAAAACAATTCCTGCACCTTTGGCAGGACTTTTTTATGGAGAAGAAAATGTTGATTCAAAGGCTAAGAGGATATATATTCCCCAATATCTTTGCGATGGTGGGCACATCTCTTTATATCCTTGTGGATACCTATTTTATTTCTGCCTATGCTGGGACAAACGGTATGACTGCGCTGAACCTGGTGCTTCCGGTATACAGCACGATTTTTGCCATTGGTTCTATGCTCGGAAACGGTTCTGCAACGGCTTATTCTCTTACAAAGGCGGCTGCCAGTAAGAATGCGGATATGTATTTTTCCGGTGCGGTGCTCGTAGATTTGATGCTCAGCATTCCGCTTGTACTGATTGGTTTGCTCTGCCCGGAACAGGTAATGATGCTTCTGGGCGCAGATCGGGTGATCGTAGAGACCGGGCGGGACTATATCAGCATTGTACTGCTTTGCACTCCCTTTTTTCTGGTTAACTACGCATTTACATCCTTTGTGCGGAACGACGGTGCACCGAATGTTGCAATGGCTGCCACGATCATCAGTAGCGTCTTTAATATCGTTTTTGACTACGTGCTGATATTTATGCTGGATATGGGAATGGCAGGTGCTGCATTGGCAACAGGACTTTCTCCGGTTGTCAGTATGGGAATCACAATGGTGCATTTCCTGTCCAAAAAAAATACGATCCGTTTTCGCTTTATGCTACCCAAATTCAATAAGATAATTTGGGCGGGCAGATTAGGAATCGGTTACTTTATCGGCGAGGTTGCCTGCGGTGTGACCGGGTTTGTCTTTAATACCATTTTGCTTGGCTTACACGGTAATGTTGCAGTTGCAGCCTATGGCATCGTGTCGAATATCTCCGTTGTTGGTATGGCTGTCTTTTCCGGTATTTCCCAAGGACTGCAGCCGATGGCCAGCGAAGCGCAAGGCGTCGGAAATATTGCGGACAGAAAGGCAATTTGCAAATATGCGCTGAAGGTAGGTCTTGTGATCTCGGCGGCTATCGTCGGCACGATTCTCTGCTTTGCCAATCAAATTGTTTCAATATTTAATAGTGAGCAGGATATGGAAATGGCGGCTTTGGCGGTTCCCAATTTGCAGTTGTACATTCTTGGCTTTTTGCCGTCATCGGCGAATATCATACTCTGTGGTTATCTTGGCGCCATCGGCCGTGATCGGATATGCGCGTTTTTGTCCGTTTTTCGGGGTGTTATTGCAATCACTGCATTTGCGTTTGTTCTCTCAGGTTTGTTTGGAATCTTTGGTGTCTGGATCGCGTATCCGTCAGCGGAACTGCTGACATTACTGATCGCCGTAATATGTATGATCCGAACCGGTTTGTGAAAAATGTGGCGTTAATTGTAAAAAAATATGATATTTTGGTGACATCTATAAAATTTTGTGATATAGTACCTTTAGAGAAAGGTGAGGTGGCTGTATGAAAGTTTTAGAAGAGAGAATCCGTCACGATGGCATTGTAAAGAGCAATGATGTGCTGAAGGTGGACAGCTTTTTGAATCATCAAATTGATGTGGATTTGGTGGAGCAGATTGCTCAGGAATTCTATAATCGGTTTTCCGGCAAGACAATCACTAAAGTCTTGACTTTGGAAACCTCCGGTATCGCCATTGCGTATCCTGTTGCCCGTGCCTTCGGCGTGCCCCTTGTCTATGCCAAAAAGGGTAATTCGATCAATATGGACGGAGAGCGTTATATTGCGGAGATTCCGTCTCTTACAAGGAAGAAACCGGGTAGGGTCGTTATTTCTAAAAAGTTTTTGCAGCCTGATGATTGTGTCCTGATTATTGATGATATCCTTGCTAATGGTGGCGCACTCCAGTCACTTGTTTCCTTAGTGGAAACGGCTGAAGCCACGGTTGTCGGTTTAGGCATCGTGATCGAAAAGGGCTTTCAGGAAGGTGGTCACCGTATTCGCAATTTAGGTTATGATCTGCAATCTCTCGCGATTGTTGACGCTTTGGATGCGGACAGTGGAAGGATTGTCTTCCGCGATACAGACGAATAACGCCGAATAGAATAGCAGCCCCGTGATCTTCACGGGGCTGATTGCAAAGAAAAATTGGGAGAAAATGATGGATAAGCAGATATATGACCAGTATCTTCAAATCCTCTACGAGGAGCTTGTGCCTGCATTGGGGTGCACGGAACCGATTGCTATTGCATATGCAGCGGCGTTGGCGCGGCAGGCGCTTGGCTGCATGCCTGAATACGTCGACGTCAAGGCAAGTGCCAATATTATTAAAAATGTCAAGAGTGTGGTAGTTCCCCATACTGGGGAACTAAGAGGCATCGCGGCAGCGGCAGCAGCCGGTATTGTTGCCGGTCGAGCTGATGACCAGCTTCAGGTGCTTTCCTATGTCACAAAAGAGCAAATTGGGGGAATCTCCGATTTCTTAAATGAAGTGCCGATCTCAGTAGAGCCTTCGGAATTGCCCTATGTTTTTGATATTCAGATCCGACTTTATGCGGGAGCGGAAAGCGCTTATTGTCAAATAGCCGGACACCACACCAATGTGGTTTGCCTTTCGAAGAATGGAAAAATTTTGCGTCAAAATCCCTATGAAGAGCAAGTGGCATCTAACAAAGCAGACCGATCTTCCTTAAATATCGAAAGTATAGTGAACTTTGCAGATGCAGTAAATATTGGCGATGTAGAAAAAATCATTGAGAGGCAGATATTCTGCAATACAGCCATAGCGAAAGAAGGTCTTTCCGGAAAATGGGGTGCCAATATTGGCACCGTACTCCTAAATGCCTATGGCAATGATGTACATACTCGCGCAAAGGCGATGGCGGCTGCTGGTTCGGATGCCCGAATGAGTGGTTGTGAAATGCCAGTGGTGATCAATTCCGGTAGTGGTAATCAGGGTCTTACGACTTCGTTGCCTGTGATTGTTTATGCAGAAGAAATGGGCGTGGGCAAAGATGCTCTTTACCGCGCGTTGGTGCTTGCAAACTTAGTCACCATTCATTTGAAAACCGGTATCGGAACACTCTCCGCATATTGTGGAGCTACCAGTGCTGGCTGTGGTGCTGGCGCCGGTATTTGCTATCTGCACGGCGGAAAAAGCGAAGCGATTTCTCATACAGTGGTAAATGCCCTTGCCATCAACTCTGGTATGATCTGTGACGGCGCAAAAGCAAGCTGCGCAGCGAAGATCGCGTCTGCGGTCGAAGCAGGACTTCTTGGCTGGCAGATGCAGGCACAGGGTTCGGAATTCTTCGGCGGCGACGGTATTGTTACTAAGGGAGTTGAGAACACGATCCGCAATGTGGGCCGTGTGGCAAAGAACGGTATGGTGGATACAGATCGTGAAATCATAGAAATAATGATTTCCTCTTGTTAAGTGCTATGGATAATTATGAGATTTCCCGCAATCGGGCGCAGGATTACTTTCTAAACTTCGACCAAAAGACGATTATAGAGCGCTGGGATCTGCAGCACGATACAGACTATCTATATGTGGATTTTGTGGGCAGACCCTACCGTGTAAGCCGTAAGACCGGAAAGATCGATCGCCTGTTTGACGGCAAGGAGGCGGGTTTTTCTGAAGTGCTGTCGATTTTCGATTTGTTGTGCCACAGAGGTAAGGATCCATTTCTTACCGGACGATATGCGCCGGTCAACAGTCTGCGCGGATGTCCGGTGTCGGTTGGCGTTGATACAGAATTTTACGGAAAAACAGCAAATTTCTTTGACAGGGAGCCCTTGTTGTTCGATGCGGCCTGCCATAATTTGGGAGGTATATCGATTGCTATGGGGGATATTGGTTTTACGTTTCGTATCTTTGATGAAATGCAGGTGATCCTAAAATTCTATCATAGTGATGAGGATTTTCCTGCAAGCTTAACATTCTTATGGGATGAGAACACCTTGAATTTTATCTATTATGAGACCGTATTTTATATTGCCGGTTTTTTGCTCAACGAAATTTGCAGAGAAATGCGTTATCAACAGGAGGAAATATGACAGCACTTCGTTATGGAATATTAAGCACATCCTCAATTGCACCGAGATTTATTGCGGCTGTTCGCACGGTTAGTGCCGGTGAGATCGTTGCCGTTTCCTCCCGAACTTTGGAAAAGGCGCAAGAAAAAGCTGCCGAATGGCAAATACCAAAGTTCTATGGAAGCCACGAGGAGCTGCTGCAGGATTCAGATGTAAATATCGTCTATATTTCTTCAGTCAATTCTGCACATTATCCGTTTGCAAAACGGGCACTTGAAATGGGTAAGCATGTGATCTGTGAAAAGCCTTGCACTACATCCTTTGCACATACACAGGAATTATTTGCTCTGGCCCGTGAGAAAGGTCTGTTTTTGATGGAAGCGCAGAAAATGCTGTTTCTGCCGATAATTCGGGAAGTTAGAAAGCGGATTGAAGAAGGTTATCTTGGAGAAATCCATATGGCCCAAATGAACCACAGCTTTTCTGCCGGATATAATGCTTGGCAGTTCGATAAAGCTTTAGGCGGCGGAACCCTGCTGTCCAGTGGTATTTATGCAACTGAGCTATTATTATGGTTGTTTGACGATATGGAGACTATAAGCGGTGTTAAATCTGCACTCCCAGACGGAACGGAATGGCAATATGTACTGAACGGAAGAATGAAGCGTGGTGTACTGTTTTCTGTCCACAACTCCACTCGTGTCATGTTACATAATACAGCCTGTATTTATGGAACAAAAGGCTATGTGGAGATACCGGAATACTGGAAAGCAAGGAAAGCTGTATTTTTCAGGGATGGGTGTGCGCCTGAAACGGTAGAAATTCCATGCCAGTATGAGCTGACATACGAAGCATTGCATATTCAAAATTGCATTTGCGAGGGCAAAACGGAAAGTCCTGTAATGACTGAGCAGCTCACATTGTCCGGTATCCGAGCATTGGAAGCAGTAATGGGTTTTTGGAATCATTAAGGTCGTGTGCATGTATTTGTACACGACCTTTTTGTTATCTTGCACGAGGAATCAATTTGTTTTCTATTACGGAAACCAGGATTTCCAATTCTTCGCGGGTGGTATCTCTGCCAATGGATACTCGAAATGTTCCGTCTATGACTTCAGGTGCTACATTCATTGCCACAAGTACTGTGCTTCGGTGACCTTTGGCGCAGGCAGATCCGGCGGATACACAGATGCCTGCATCTTGCAGAAGATTGATCGAATTCTGCGTTGGTAGACCGGGGATGGAGATGGAGAGGATGTGCGGTGCATCGTGCGCGCCGTTTATTTTGACACCAGGTAATTGGGACAATTTTTCGATTGTATCATTCAATAACCCCTTTTCCCGGGAAATGTCCTCTATGAAAGTATTTTTGCAAGCATTGCAGGCGGCTGCAAAACCGTGAATTGCCGGCGTTGCCTCTGTGCCACTGCGGAAGCCACTTTCTTGACCGCCGCCCAAAAGTAGGGGAGGGAAGGACTTGAGCCTTGGGCTGATATATAATGCGCCTGCCCCCTTTGGTCCGTGGATCTTATGGGATGATACGCTGATCAGATCAGCACCCAGTGTTTTAGCTTGAAAGGGCACCTTAAGAAAACCCTGAACGGCATCTGTGTGGAAAATAGCATCCGGACAAATGCGATGCGTAAGCTTCGCCATCTTCTCAATGGGCATTACTGCACCTGTTTCGTTATTGACCATCATAACAGATACAAGGATCGTATCTTTTCGAAGTGCGTTCTTAAGTGCTTCCAAAGGTATCCTGCCGTCGGGATCCGGCGGGAGGTATGTTACATCGAAGCCATCCTCCTGCAGTTTTTTCACGCAGTTCAAAACTGCAGGGTGCTCAATCTGCGTTGTAATAATATGCCTACCACGCTTACCCATTTTGCGAATGCTGCCCCAAATTGCCCAGTTGTCCGCCTCTGTACCTCCTGAGGTGAAGAAAACGCGGTTTGGCTCGGAACCCATTGCGGCCGCGATATGACTTCTGGCTAAACGAAGTCGGTCCGCTGCATCAATACCGAAGCTATATAAGGCGCTGGGATTTCCCCAATTCTCAGTTAAGGTAAGCGTCATAGCGTCCACGGCTTCTGAGCAAGGGCGCGTTGTTGCTGAATTATCAAGGTATATCATTTTCTATCACTTTCCTACACAAAATCTTTCGAAAATCCGCGCAGTAATATCCTCACGAACTGTGTTGCCGGTAACTTCTCCAATGGCAGCCATTGCAGCCTCTACATCGGTAAGTACTGCATCAGGAGAAAGACCTAACATTAACCCATGTAGCGCGTTAAGCATCGCTTCGTAAGCACGGCGAATAGCATCAAATTGCCGGGGATTTGTTAGGATTGATCCGTCACATGGTGCGTCGTTTGCGAACATTACATTAATTACGTCTGAGAGCTGATCAAGTCCGGTGCCATTTTTTGTGGATATAGAAATCACCTGCGCAAAGGGAAGATCGGAGGGGGTGACAGTGCAGCCTAAATCGGACTTGTTAATAATGGCAATTGCATTTTCGGCATTCATACATTTGAAAATAACATCCTGATCCTCTTGGTCCAAGGGACACGAGCCGTCGCAGACGAAAATAACAAGATCGGCACCTTCCATTGCTTGCTTAGAGCGTGTGACACCAATTGCTTCAATCTGGTCATCTGTATTCCGAATGCCGGCGGTATCGATTAAACGTAAACGGATATTTCCGACCATAACAGATTCTTCAACAGTGTCGCGGGTTGTACCGGCAATTTCTGTTACAATTACACGGTCATAGCCTGCCAATGCATTGAGCAGACTGGACTTTCCAACATTTGGTTTCCCGACGATCGCTGCGACCACGCCTTGCTTTAAGATGCGTCCCTGACCATATGTTTGCAGGAGCGCATACAGCGCCTTTGCGCTGCTTTGAAGCGCTCCATTGTACTGTTCAAGACCAAAATCCTCTATGTCCTCATCCGGATAGTCCAACACCGCGTGGAAATGGCTGCATAGGTTGGTCAAAGCATCATAGATAGGGGAGAGCGTTGCTTGTAGGATACCGCCGACCTGACCGGCTGCGTTTGCAGCGGCATCTGCAGTCTCAGCCTCAATAAGATCTATGACGGCCTCTGCCTGCGACAAACCTAATTGCCCGTTCAAAAATGCCCGTTTTGTGAATTCGCCGCGTTGTGCAGGTTGCGCGCCTGCCGCAAATAAAGCATCCAAACCTGCCGCAAGAACTGCGGGTGAGCCGTGACACTGAATTTCGACGGTATCCTCACCGGTGTAAGTGTGTGGCGCACGGGTATAAACTGCCATGCATTGGTCGATAATCCTGCCATTTCTGTCGCGGAGTGTGCCCAACATAAGTTTTCTGTTGGGCGCATCCTTTAGTGGTGTGTTATTTTGAAGAGAAAATACAGAACCGGCAATTTCTGCACAGTCACTGCCGCTGAGTCTTAATATACCGATCGCACTGACAGTGCGACCTGTAGAGATAGCTGCGATTGTATTCGACATGTTGTTACTCCCTTTTGTTTTTGTTATCATACCACTCCCATCGCAAAAATGCAATCATTTACATAACCCAAGTTTTTGCAGGCATACTACTTTTGGGGTGAGTGTATGCATATATATTCCGGAGAACTAAATGATGAGAATATAAGTCGCATATTCAAGGATGCGTCCGATTTCATGCGAAGGGAGCTTTACTGTGGTTTGCATAGTATATATGCCTATGCAATTGATGGGCTGATAGCATCGGCTTACGCATCAGATTATATTTTTAAGCCAATTGCAAATAATTTGCGGGGTGCTACGATGCAGGAGCTTTATGAGCAAGCGTTTAGGGGTTCAATATATAATAATGTAGCTGTACGGTGCGAGGATCTGGATACTGCGGCAAAACTACTTGTAAATGGTTTTTGTGTTATCCTGTTTCCGGATGTCGGTGCTATCGGATTTGAGGTCAAGACACCGGACAAGCGTGGCACCTCAGCTCCGGAGGTTGAGAGTACAGTAAAGGGTGCGAAGGATGCATTTGTGGAGACGATTCGTTCAAACACCAGCTACATCCGCAGACATCTTCGGACACCTGATTTGCGGCTTTATGAGACGACTGTCGGCAGAAGAACCCTTACGAATATTGCTGTTGTATATGTAGATGGAATCACAAACCCGGAATTGGTTAGGCGAATGAAAGCGCGACTTGCAGAGATTAATATAGAGGGGTTCCTTTATCCGACTGTAGTTGAAGAGTATGTAACGGGCTCGCGCGCAACCGCGTTTCCACTCCTGCAATACACAGAACGCACGGACAGGTTTTGCCAAGGACTGTTAGAGGGACGAGTGGGTCTGTTGGTGGATGGTTTGCCGTTGGGTTACCTGGCTCCGGTAGATGTGGGTTATTTTATGGAAAGTCCGGAGGATCACAGCATTGACTATGTATCTGCATCCTGCATTCGTGTGCTGCGATATATCGCACTATTCCTGAGCCTGCTCCTTCCCGGCGTGTTTGTAGCAATGGCAATTCATCATCAGGAAATGATACCGCTTCCGCTGCTTCGGTCAATCATAGAAAGTAAAGCCTTTGTCCCATTTTCAACAGCAGTTGAAGTGCTTGGATTACTGATTGCTTTTGAATTGTTGCAGGAATCCGGTATTCACTTGCCTCGGGCGATCGGGCAATCTGTATCCATTATTGGCGGCATCGTGATTGGGACTGCTGCGGTAGAGGCGAAAATTATCTCTCCAGCTGCACTTATTGCAGTAAGTATTGCCGGTATTTGCGGATTTGTTCAGCCAAATCGGGATTTTGCAGAGGCTATTCGTGTTTGGCGCTTTGTGATTGCGGTACTTGGAGCGATTGCTGGTTTGTTCGGCGTAACTGCTGGATTGATTACGCTTGTAATTCACCTTTCCGGATTAACAAGCTTAGGCATTTCTTATTTAGCTCCCTACAACAGGTGGCAGGATATGTCTCTGCTACGCCCACGTCACTATAAGAAAAAATACAGAAATCTGGCGCTTGGACCTCAGGATAGGAGAAATCAAAAATGAAGAAGGTATTATTGCTTGCTGCGGTAATTATAATCGCCTGGATGGTAAGGCTCCTTCCGTTCAGTGGAACAGATATTGGGAAACTTCATCCTGTCGAGGCGGTTCTAATTACAAATCGAGATGGAGTTGTGTATGTTGAGACGGATACCGGCATATTCGGCAGTGGTGAGAATATGGCATTGGCATTATCTAATTTGATTCTTTCTGCCTCGGGGAGTGTATTTTTGGAGACGGCGAATTATGTGCTAATAGATTGGAGATATCCGGAGCTGCTACAAGAGATCGGCAATTATTTTCGACCGGCATGTCAGCTCTACTACTATACTGGGGTTGGCAAGCTTAACAATATTGGAAAGTATTTGGAAACCCACCCTTCTACGGCATCTATACTAACTCACAGACAAGGAGGCAGTGAAATTTCGCATATTGTTATTGAAGGGGAGGAATATCGAATTGAAGGATAACAAGATCACAGCGACACAATGGACGATATGGATCATTACAGCATTGTTGGGACCAATCATTTTTTTTGCCAAAGGGGATTGGTTTGGCACCTTAATAGTCGGCTGCGTTTTTACTGCGCTCAGCTGGGTGGTGTGCCGCTATGGCAAGCATTGGCGCGGTAGTGTATATTGTATCTTTCAAATTGTATGGATATCCATTCTTTTGTCTCAGCTTTTGCTGAATAGCGCTGATTGTTGGCCAACAGCACAGAAACCGATTCCCATTATTCCAATCACAATGCTGCTCTTGGCAGGAGCAGCAGCGCTTAAGGGCGAAAAAAGCGCAGCAAACGGAGTGGGCGTGCTTTTCTGGGTGGCATCGGTTTTGCTTGGTGCTGTTATTATTTCTGGAATCGGCGATGTAAAATTAAGCTTCTTATCTCCAACGCAACAGCTACAAAGCAATTGGTTTATTCTCGCTTTTTTGCTGCCAGCGTCTGTAAGTTTCATAAAAAGAGAAAATAGCTCAGTGATACCATTTATAGCGGTTGTTTTGATAGCTGTGAGTATCTGTCTCTGGATTGGAGGAATACTTTCTGCTGAGGTTGCAAAGGATATTGCTTGGCCGTTCTACGAAGCAGCGAAAAGTGTACAGCTTCTTGATATTGCACAGCGTCTGGAAGCGCTTGTTAGCGTAGGTGTGACCGTTGGATATTATGCGCTGTTTAGCCTGCTACTGTGCGAAGTAGGCAGCATTGGCAAAATTATGGGACATGAACTAGGGGCTATTGCTGCGTCGACGATCATTTCGGTCTGTCTGGTGCTTAGCAGGATAAGGATCGGACTGGTCGTTATTTTCGCCGCTTGCATGATTTTTTGGGTTATACTGCCCCTTCTTGGCACGTTAAAAACGAAGAATATAGAATAAAAAAGAATTTTATAAAATATTGAAAATAGTTCTTGACAAAGCGCAATTGAGGTGTTAAAATAACCAAGCTATCTGCGAGGCGGGTAGCGTGGATGTACCTTGTAAATTGAATAACGCAAAGACGAACAAACACCTTGAACAACAAAGTAATGGATTGTTTAAGCGAAAGCGAAAGAAACAGCCAACGAAATTCTTGAGTAATAAATTGCTAAGAGCAAATTATTCAAAAAACACGATTTGAGGCACATAGGTGCTTTAGATAACATTTTTTGAGAGTTTGATCCTGGCTCAGGACGAACGCTGGCGGCGTGCCTAACACATGCAAGTCGAACGGGACTTAATGGAACGAAGCTTCGGCAGA
>SVLR01000035.1 GCA_015067785.1 Oscillospiraceae bacterium | reverse complement strand
CACCGGTCTCTACATAGATGCATATTGCAATCCCTGCCTGAATGTGTTAAAATAAAAATAACCAAACTGTGAAAGGGTGTATGCTTTATGAAAAAATTGACTTGTTTGATGCTCGTTTTGGTGTTGCTCCTTTGCGGCTGTACAGGCGGCGCACAGAAGCTCAGCGGTCAGTACGAGGGATATTATCTGGAAAACGATGAGGGCGTCCTCTCCGTTACCAATTATGCACCCTATGATTTTCTAAACTTGCCCAATTATCAGGAATTGGCGCAGTACGGCGACGGCGCAGGCCTTGAGAGCGAGGGCGTGGTCTATTACATTTTTATCACCGATACCTCCAAGAAGGACACTTATTATACCGCTGAATTTGACGGCGAGACAAAAGAATTGCTCTGCGAGGAGGGCACATTCTTCGCCGATGAAGCTGCAAAAAACGAAACCGTTAACCGGCTGCTTACAATGCTGGATGCACTTAGGTGAAATAAATGGGATTTATTGAGGCCTACAAAAGACTAGAAAAGCTGTGCGGTGAGACGATGGGGTCCGACAGACCGGTGACGGCCTATATTGAGGAAATGAAGGCAAAGCCGGATGGCGCATATTTGGTGCCCGGTTGGGAGGAAGACCTGAAAAAGCTGAAGCGCTACAGGCATATCCGCAATCAAATCGCCCACGATCCGGGTTGTACCGAAGAAAATATGTGCGAGCCGGGAGATGCCGCGTGGCTTACGCGCTTTCACGGTCGCATTTTGAGGTGCGAGGATCCTCTGGCCCTTTATCGCAAGGCAAAAATGCCGAAACCGAAAGCAAAGCCCAGACCAGCTGACAATTATGAAAGCCCAAGGCAGAATGCCTCAGAGAATGCTGACCAAAGTCCCTACCTACTGATAGCGGCTTTCTTGATCATTATGTATCTGATTTTGCGGTTTATTGCAAAAGCATAGAAGATCCCCTCCGGATGGAGGGGATCTTATTATACATTTTCAAGGGCTTGGGCAATATCTGCGATCAAGTCTTCGCTGTTTTCAAGGCCGCAGGACAGGCGGATGAGGTCTGCGCCTACGCCGGCGGCATCCAATTCTGCGTCGGACATTTGCCGATGGGTGGAGCTGGCGGGGTGGAGGCAACAGGTCCGGGAATCTGCCACATGGGTCTCAATAGAGCCAAGCTTCAGGTGCTTCATAAAGGTTTCCGCACCCTTTCTGCCGCTCTTTAAGCCAAAGGAGATGACGCCGCAGGAGCCATTCGGCAGATACTTCTGCGCGAGGGTATAATAGGGATCGTCCTCGAGACCGCAGTACCGTACCCAAGCCACCTTTTCGTGACCGTGGAGGAAACGAGCGATCTTGTCTGCATTTTGGCAATGCTGTTTCATCCGGAAGGGGAGGCTTTCCAGACCTAAATTCAGGATGAAAGCGTTCTGGGGCGCTTGCATTGCGCCAAAGTCACGCATCAGCTGAGCGGTACACTTGGTGATAAACGCGCCCTTACCAAAACGCTCAGCATAGACAACGCCGTGATAGCTGTCGTCGGGAGTGCAGAGGCCGGGGAATTTATCGGCGTGAGCCATCCAGTCGAAATTACCGCTGTCTACGATACAGCCGCCTAACACCGCCGCGTGACCGTCCATATACTTGGTGGTGGAGTGGGTCACGATGTCCGCGCCAAACTCGAAGGGGCGGCAGTTGATGGGTGTGGCAAAGGTGTTATCCACGATCAGGGGCACACCGTGGGCGTGGGCGCATTTTGCAAACTTCTCAATGTCCAGTACGGACAGAGCGGGGTTTGCGATAGTCTCACCGAACACCGCCTTGGTATTGGGCTGGAATGCGGCATTCAGCTCTTCCTCGGTACAGTCGGGGCTCAGGAAGGTAAAGGAAATGCCCATCTTCTTCATTGTCACGGAGAACAGGTTGAAGCTGCCGCCGTAGATGGCAGAGCTGGCGATCACATGGTCACCGCAGCTTGCAATGTTGAAAATTGAGTAGAAGGTAGCCGCCTGGCCGGAACTGGTGAGCATCGCCGCTACACCGCCCTCTAAGGCGCAGATCTTGGCGGCTACATGGTCGCAGGTGGGGTTTTGCAGCCGGGAGTAGAAATAACCCTCTGCCTCTAAGTCAAAGAGCTTACCCATATCCTCAGAGGTGCTGTACTTAAATGTGGTGCTCTGAATGATGGGCACCTGACGGGGCTCGCCATTACCGGGGGTATAGCCGGCCTGAATGCATAAAGTCTCGGGACGAAGTTCCATAAAAATTCTCCTTGGTACAAGATAAAGATATTGTATACCGATTTTTCCGGCTTGTCAACGGATCAGCCCAGCAGAACATCGGAAAGCAGCATCACACAGAAGCCGACTAACAGGGCATAGGTGGCGCCCCGTTCGCTGCCGTGGGCGTGGGTCTCGGGAATCATTTCGTCACTGATGACATAGAGCATCGTGCCGCCGGCAAAGCTGAGGGCGAAGGGAAGGATGGCTGTTGCGAGGGATACCGCAAAGTAGCCGAGCAGACAGCCGACGATTTCCACCACGCCGGTCAGCGCGGCGCATAAAAAGGTCTTTTTGGGAGACACACCGGCTGCCAGCATAGGTCCGATGATGACCATACCCTCGGGGATATTCTGCAGCGCAATGCCGCCGGCGATCAGCAGCGCCTGAGAGTCATCTCCTGCGCCAAAGCCAACGCCGGCCGCAATACCCTCAGGCAGATTGTGGATGGCAATGGCGGTGACAAACAGAAGCACCTTGCTCAAATTGGCGTTATTATGGCTTTCAATGTCGTTTCCTACCATTTTGTGCAGATGGGGAACGACCTTATCAATTAGATTCAGGCATAGCGCACCGGCAAAAATGCCGATGATGGTGATCGCAATGCCGAATTCTCCGCCATAGTCCAAGGAGGGAAGAATAAGACCCAGCACCGCTGCTGCCAGCATCACACCGGCAGCAAAGGACAGTACGATATCGGAAAATTTGTGGGATTGCTTCTTAAAAAGAAAGCCAATGACCGAGCCAAAAACGGTGGCACCGCCAACACCCAAAGCAGTAAGTAATACCAGTTCCATAAAGATAACCCTTTCTTAGAAAAGAAGGTCCCGGCAAATACCGGGACCCTTTTGATCAGTTTTGGGAGAATTGATCCTTGCCCACGCTGCAAAGGGGGCACTCAAAATCCTCAGGCAGGTCCTCAAATTTGGTGCCGGGGGCAATGCCGCCTTCGGGATAACCCTCTTCCTCGTTGTAGATCCAACCACATACATCGCATACATATTCCATAATATTATACCTCCATAAAAATTGTGTGTTTATTTTTCAAAAAGCGGACGGGCCACTTTTTTATACAGTAATAAGGTCAGCACAGAGACGATTGCGCCCTTGAGCAGATTCAGCGGTGCTACAGACAGCAGCACAAGACTCCAAAGGGATGTGATATTGCCATTTATGGCGGTGCCCATTCCAATTATAGCGTCCAGCGGGATACCGTAGAGGTCCGCAAATTTGGGGATGAGATAGATTCCGTTAAAGGCACTGCCGAAGACAGCCAAAAAGATTGTGCCCGATAAAAGGCCGATAAATGCACTTTTTCGGCTTTTTTTCGTGTGATAAAGAATGGCAGCCGGAAGCACAAGAGAACAGCCAACAAAGAAATTGGCAAAGTCACCCACAAAGGCGGTGCTGGTACCCTTGAGCACTAACTTGAGCAAGATCTTTATGAGCTCGCACAGAACGGTTGCAGACGGTCCCAAATAAAAACCGCAGAGCATGACCGGCACTTCTGAAAAGTCCAGCTTATAAAAGCCGGGGGCCAAAAAGGGGACCGGGAAATCGAAAATGTGGACAATAGCGGCGATGGCACCGCAGACTGCGATGATACAAAGCCGCCTTACTCGGGAGACAGGGCGGAGAGAAAGCCTTTTCTCAGCAAGCCTTGTTCCAATGGAAAGGATGGCGGCAATGGCCGCGCAGACAAGCACAAAAAATAAGTTTTCCCCAAGATCGCGAAAAAGCTTTGCCATAATTGCATTACCCCTAATAAAAAATGCGCCGAGAGCATACACTCAGGGCGCATAGATCCTTCGGGTGCCCAAAGTGCTTCTTTCATCCAGACTGTACTGTCGGTATCGGAATCACACCGATTCTGCGCTTGCGCGCTCGCGGACTTTACCGCCGGTCGGGAATCTCACCCTGCCCTGAAACCTTTGATGCATCGAGGATAGCATATTTTTACCTACTTGTCAAGTGGGTAAAAATATGCTATGATATTTTCATTGAGAACCTGCTTTTTGGAGACCCTGAATGGCACCGGTGGGCGCGGTGTTTACAATATCGCCGCCGATGACCTTATTCTTATAGATCAGCAGTGTAGCATAGACCGGCTCGGTGGCATTTGGATAGTTGGTCACCTTGTAGACATAGCGCTCTACGGTTTTGCCGGCATACTGACGCAGATCGAAGCCCTGGGCTTTCTGTAGGTCGTTGTAGCGGTCATAGACCTCGCTGCTCTCTTTCGGGATGCGCACCTGTCCGCTTTCCGCCGGGGCAGCGTGGACCTCCCAGCCGAGACCCTTTAAGTAATCCACCCGGGCATCGTTGGAGCTGAGGTTTGCCGTTGCTGCCGTTTGATTGCTGCCGCCGCCCAACAGCAGGATGATGGCGAGGATCAGGATCGCCACTGCCCCAAGGGCAATAAGCAGCTTGTTCCGATCCAGCTTTGCGGTCATAAATAGCATAATAAATCCCTCCCGTTTCTTATTTACCGCTAAAGCCTATGACGGGAGAATGAAAGATATGAGGAAGAAAGATGGAACGATTGGATAAATTTTTGTGCGATGCCGGTATTGGCAGCCGCAGTCAGGTCAAGGGGATCCTGAAAGCCGGCCGTGTGACGGTAGGGGGGAGCGTGATCCGGGACGGCAGTATAAAAACCGACGGTAAGAATATCTGTTTGGATGGCGATCCGGTAGGAAAAAAGGGCAGGGCAGTGGTCATGCTCAATAAGCCGGCAGGCTATGTAACTGCCCGGAGCGACGATGCCCAAAAAACGGTAATGGAGCTTTTGCCAGAGGAAATGCGCGCATGGGAGCTGCACCCCATCGGTCGATTAGACAAGGAGACGGAGGGGCTGCTGCTTTTTACCAACGACGGCGAGCTGCTGCACCGCCTGATCAGCCCGAAAAAGGGTGTTCAGAAGATCTACTATGCCCGTCACGAAGGAGAAGCGACACTTGAAGACATAGAGGCCTTCCGTGCGGGACTGACGCTCCGGGACGGAACAGTCTGTCTGCCTGCTGTTCTTACACCTTTGGGTGCAGGAGAGAGCCAGATCACTGTCTGTGAGGGTAAGTACCATCAGGTCCGCCGGATGATGGCATCCCGGGGCCTGCACGTGACCTATCTGGAGCGTCGGCAGGAGGGAAAGTTGCTCCTTGGAGACTTGCCCAGAGGTGCGGTCCGGGAGCTAAGCGAAGCAGAAATTTTGGCATTATGACGATGAAAAAACGTGTGTCCACCCGAAGCCACAGTGCGGCTTCGGGAATTTTAACAAAAAAATAGGGCATTTTTGCAACAAAATGTCAAAAGAGTCTTGCAATTTGTGCAAAAAGCGTTTATACTATTATCGAATTTACATATAAACTGCCTTTGTGCAACATTTGAGGAGGCAACAAAATGACAAGCAACGTATTTCAGGAAATCGTCTCTCAGTTAAAGGACACTACAAAACGGACCTTCGGTGTGATCGACCACGAGGGCACGGTGGTGGCTTGCGCCGATACCACTTTTTTGCGTGAGAGATGGCCCGATGCCGCACTGCGGATCGTAACGACCCCGGAGCAGATCGTTTCCTTCGGTCAGAAGACCTTCCGTGGCAGCGTCAACAGTGCAGGCCTTTTTGAGTTTGCCGTTTTCTGCATCGGTGAGGATGAGCTGGCACAGACACTGTGCGGTATGCTCTTTGTGACCATTGAAAATGCAAAGCGCTTTTACGAGGAGAAGCACGACCGCGGTACCTTTGTAAAGAACATTATTATGGATAACATCCTGCCCGGTGATATTTATGTGCGGGCAAAGACTTTGCAGTTTGCTACCGATGCGCCCAGGGCTGTGTTTTTGATCCGTCAGATAGGACACGCAGATGTGACTGCTGTGGATGTTGTGGCAGGTCTCTTCCCCAATAAGCAAAAGGATTTTGTCCTGAGCATCAACGAGGCCGATGTGGCAGTTGTGACCCAACCGGACGTAGAGCCGGATGCAGAGGCTCTGGAGGCTACGGCAAAGCAGATTGCCGAGCACCTGAAGAAGGAGCTGGATGTGGAGACGGTCATCGGTATCGGTACTGTGGCAAGACATCTGCGTGAGCTGGCAGATGCCTATAAGGAAGCCCAGACCGCCATTGAAGTAGGCAAGGTTTTCGACGACGAAAAGAGCATCATTAACTACGAGAGCTTGGGTATCGGCAGACTGATCTATCAGCTTCCCACTACCCTGTGCGATATTTTCCTTTCTGAGGTCTTCAAGAAGAATTCTATCGACTCTTTGGATCAGGAGACCCTCTTTACCATCAACGAGTTCTTTGAGAACGATCTGAATGTTTCTGAGACCTCCCGGAAGCTGTTTGTACATAGAAATACGCTGGTTTACCGTCTGGAAAAGATCAATAAGCAGATCGGCTTGGATCTGCGGAAGTTTGACCATGCCATCGTATTTAAGGTCGCAATGATGGTTCGTAAGTACTTGGCTTCTCAGGATATGCGATAATATAGAAAAGACCGCCGGGAGGCGGTCTTTTTCATTGAGAATTGACAATGGATAATGGACAATTATGGTGTCCGCTTTGCGGACAAATTTAATGGTATCGCGCAGGGATACCTTAATTGCCAACTGTCAATTATCAATTGTCAATTAAGTATTTAGCATTGACACTTTATGGGGGATTATGGTATAATTCTTCATATGGTATAATGGCATAAGAATGAGTGTGCATATGTCTTTTTGTGTGGAGGCGGCTTGCCTTTATCGGAAAAATACGGTGCAGTTCCGGTGACTGACTACCATATCGGAAAGAGAAAAACACCATCTACATGGAGAGAAAGATATGATTGAATTTGCAAATGTTGTAAAGGAATACAGCGGCAATACCCAAGCCCTTCGCGGTGTCTCTCTGCAGATCGATGACGGAGAGTTTGTATTTTTGGTGGGTCCCTCCGGTTCCGGCAAAAGTACCATTATGAAGCTGATCACCGGTGAGCTGAAGCCTACGAGCGGTTATGTCCATGTTAACGGTTATGACTTGGACCGGATCCGCAGACACGAGAAGCCTTATCTGCGCCGCACGGTCGGTGTGGTCTTTCAGGATTTCCGCCTGATCGAGAATATGACCGTCTATGACAATGTAGCCTTTGCTATGCGTGTGATAGGCGCCAAGCGCCGTGAGATCAAAAATCGTGTGCCCTATGTGCTGAAGCTGGTTGGGCTGGAGGGAAAGCAGCACCGCCACCCCAATGAGATCTCCGGCGGTGAGCAGCAGCGTCTTGCCATTGCAAGAGCCTTGGTCAATAACCCTTCTGCGATTATCGCCGACGAGCCTACGGGTAATTTGGATCCCGCCCGTTCTTTGGAAATTATGCAGCTTTTGCAGGAGATCAATAAATTAGGCACTACCGTTGTGGTAGTTACCCACCAGCACGAGCTGGTGCAGCATTTTGACAACCGGGTGATCGTCATCAGTAACGGTCGCGTGGTCAAGGACAGAATGGCAGGTGAGGCAGAATGAGAATCAATAATATTCCCTATTTACTTAAGGAAGGTATTCGCGGCCTTTTTGCCCACGGTTTGCAGTCTGCTTCTGCGTGGGCGGTCACGGTGTTTTCTCTTTTGATCACCGGCGCTTTTGTCTGCCTTGCCTTTAACATCAATGTGATGATCGATGACCTGAATAAGACCAATGAAGTGGTGGTCTATGTGCAGGATACCCTTACCGATGCGGAAGCAAAAAGCATCGGCACCCAGATCAGCAACATTCCCAATGTCCAAAATCGCACCTTTGTGACCCGTGAGCAGGCGCTAAAGGAATTCATCGAGAAAAACGGCGACAAGGATGCCTTTGCAGGCGTAGAGGCCTCCGACCTGCGCCACCGCTATGTGGTGACGCTGGAAGATAACCATATGATCCACGAGACGGTAAAGCAGCTGGAAGCCATCCAAGGTGTAGACAAGGTCAGCGCAGCTTTCGAGTTGGCGGAGGGCTTTTCTACCATTAAGGACATCGTGGTGGCGGCATCCCTCTTTATTGCGGCAGTGCTGCTGTTTGTGACCTTTATCATTATTTTCAATACTGTCCGTCTTGCCACCCACGAGCGCAAGGAAGAGATCGCCATTATGAAGATGGTGGGCGCAACCAACGGCTTTATCCGCTGCCCCTTCGTGGTAGAGGGTATGACGCTGGGCCTTACCGGCGCTATGGCTGCGCTGGGTGCTGAGTGGGTCCTTTATGATGCCGCAGTGAAGAAACTGCAGGAAATGGATACCCTGAAAATGCTCCACTTTGTGCCTTTTAAGGAGCTGCTTGTTATGCTGGCTGCCATCTTTGCGGCGGCAGGCCTCTTTGTTGGCATCGTCGGTGGCTGGGTCTCTATCCGTAAATTCCTGAAAGTATGAGGAAATCTATGCTTAAAAAGATAATGAAATTTATTTCCTTGGCGGTGGCGCTTCTTGCCGTGTGCGTACTGCTTTTACCCGGCACTGTTTCTGCAAAGCAGCAAAGCAGCACCGAGATCCAAGGGGAGATCGACAAGATGAAGCAGGAGCAGGCCGAAATGGAGGCTGCGCTCAAAGAACTGGAAAAACAGCAGTCTTCCAACCGGGACGATATGCAGGCGATTCTCAAGGAAAAAGATCTGATCGACCAGCAGGTCTCGATTCTGAACAGTCAGATTCTGAATATCAACAGCCAGATTGCTGCCCACAGCCTTCTGATTGCAGACAAGCAATTGGAGCTGGAAAATGCCAATCAGGCATTGGAGGTCATGCGAAAGCTATATAAGGAACGGATCCGCGCGATGGAAGAGGGCGGTACCGTATCTTATTGGAGCGTTCTTTTTGAGGCAGACAGCTTTGCGGATCTTTTGGATCGCTTAAATATGATCCAGGAGATCGCTGAGGCGGACACGACCCGACTGCAGGCGCTGGAAAAGTCCTCCCGGGAGGTAGAGAGCGCCAAGTCGATCCTGGCACAGGAGAAGGTCACCTTAGACCTTGCCCGGGAAGAGATGGAGAAGAAGCAGGTCGCCCTTGCACAAAAGCAGGAGGAGGCAAGCGCACTTCTTTTGGAGCTTCTTGCCAAGGGTCAGGAATATGAGGACTTGGTAGAAAAGTCCGAAGAAGCCATGGAAGAGATGCAGGAAGCGCTGGAGGCTATGGAGCTGAAGCTTTCTGAGGCACAAAAGCGGGAGTATGAGGAAATGCTCCGTCAGCAGGAAGAAGAGGCCAAGAAAAACCAGACGACTGAAAGCAGACCCACATACAACAAGGGCGATATCACTTGGGCGCTGCCCTGTGACTACAACCGTGTCAGCTCGCCCTTCGGCTACCGCTATCACCCGGTAACCGGCAAATGGAGCGGTCACACCGGTGTGGACCTGACACCGCCTAAGGGGACACCTTGGAATCAGCAGGTGCCCATTTATGCCACCCGCTCCGGTGTGGTGGTTTATGCAGGCTGGGACAGCGGCGGCGGTGGTAACTATGTGTCCATTGACCATCTGGATAACTACAAGTCCCAGTATATGCACCTCGACAGTTTTGTGGTAAAAACCGGTGACGCGGTTACCATCGGTCAGCTCATCGGCTATATGGGCGATACCGGCACCAGTACAGCCCGACATCTGCATTTTGTTATCCGGCACTATGAGTATTATGAGAAGTACGCCGGTAGATGGAGCTGGGGCTGGAAACCGCTGAACCCGGCAGAGTTTATTGATTTCAAATAAAGAGTAGCGGACGAGCAATGCTCGCCCCTACCGGGTGATCAAAAATTGTCAATTGTCAACTGTCAATTTGCAAGGGGGTTAGGAAAGGGTGAAAAAGGGAAAGCTTTTTAAGATGGCATTTATTTCTGTGATATTGGCAGCTATGCTGCTTGTCACCGGCTGCAATGTGGATGAAGATGCCCAGATATTCTCTGATTTTGATGCACTCTTTACTTATCTGCAGGGGAATACGCCGCTTCTTCCCGGTGAAGGGGATACCAAGTGGGGGATGCCCTGCAAGTATTCCTATGTTTCCAGCCGCTTCGGTGATCGGGAGGACCCCATTTACGGCGGGGAAGACTACCATCGTGGTATCGATCTTGCAGCACCCAGGGGAACACGGATCTATGCCAGCCGGGCCGGCGAGGTGGTTTATGCCGGCTGGGATAGTAGCGGCGGTGGCAACTATGTCTCTATCGACCACGGTGACGGCTACAAGACCCAGTATCTGCATATGGAATCTATTTCTGTAAAGGAAGGACAGACTGTGAAAAAAGGACAGCTGATCGGCTATGTAGGTACTACCGGTGCATCTACCGGCTATCATCTGCATTTTGCTGTCCGAAAATGGAATGAAAAGACCGGTTCATGGGATTACATAGACCCGGCGCAGTTTATTGACTTTGACTAAGTAAATGTAAGGAAATATCTATGACAAAAAAGGAAAAACTCATTCGGGAGCTGTCTGTTGCCCTGTCTTATATTTTGGTGGCGGTTGCGGCTGTGGTCGTTACGCTGGCGGTTACTGCCGGCAGCAAAGGGACCATTGTATTTCCCGGAACAAGCAAACTCAGCGAGCTGCAAAAACTGCTGGAAACCTACTACATTGACATCGACAAGGTGGAGATGACAAAGGTGGAAGATGCAGCCGCAAATGCGATGATCGAGGCCCTGGGCGACCGCTGGAGCTACTATGTAACTGCCGATGAGTATGCCCAGCTTCAGGAGCAGAATGCCAACAGCTATGTAGGTATCGGCATTACCATTACGTCCCGTGAGGATAAAAATGGCTTTACCATCACAAAGGTAGAGCCGGGCGGAAGCGCCAAAGATGCCGGTATTTTGCCGGGAGACATCCTCATCGGCGCTGAGGGGCAGCGCTTTGTGGATGTGGACACCTCTGCTTGCGGTGAGATTATCCGCGGCAAGGCGGGTACAAAGGTGACAGTTACAGTTATCCGGGATGGAGAGGAGCTTTCCTTTACCCTTACCCGGAAAGTAATAAAGACCGAGGTGGCGGTAGGGAAGATGCTCCCCGGCAATATCGGTCTTGTGTCCATTAAGAACTTTAATGACCGCTGCGCATCGGAAGCCATTGCTGCCATTGAAAGTCTGAAGGAGCAGGGTGCGACATCTCTTATTTTTGATGTACGGAACAATCCCGGCGGCTATAAGCACGAGCTGGTAAAGCTCCTTGATTACCTTCTGCCTGAGGGAAAGCTGTTCATTAGTAAGGATTACACCGGCAAGGAAAGCACAGATCGGTCCAATGCGAAATGTCTCGAGATGCCTATGACTGTGTTGGTCAATGAAAACAGCTACTCCGCTGCAGAGTTCTTTGCGGCGGCGTTGGAGGAATATGATTGGGCAACCGTAGTGGGTGCGCCCACCTGCGGCAAGGGCAATTTCCAAGTTACCTTCCAGCTTTCCGATGGTTCCGGTGTGGGCCTGTCTATTGGCAAGTATTATACGCCCAACGGGGTAAGCCTTGCGGATGTTGGCGGCCTTGTGCCGAAGCATTTGGTGGAGATTTCCGAGGAGCTGGCAGCTAAGATTTATGCCGAGCTGGTACCCCCTGAGGAGGATCCCCAGATTCAGGAGGCTGTAAAAATACTGACTGAGGGGACAGAATAAAGAAAAATAGGGCAATTTCTTCGGAAAATACAGTTTTTTATTGACGGAGAGGAAAAAGTCCAGTATAATTATTTGGCTAATTTTATGAGGAAAGAGGTTTCGTAATGGCTAAGGAATATAAGATTACTTCGCTGCGCCTGCAGGATCTGGAAAAGGAACTCAACTACCTGAAGACCACCCGCGAGCGCGAAATCGCAGCAATGATCGCAGAGGCCCGTTCCTACGGTGACCTTTCCGAAAACTCTGAATACGACGCTGCAAAGAATGAGCAGGCAAAGCTCTATGGCCGTATTGCTGAAATTGAGGATATTCTGTCCCATGCTGTCATCATCGTTGACGAGAACGAGCTCAATGGCCGTGTAGGTCTGGGCTGCACCGTAGTTGTGCAGAATGAAAAGGGTGCGCAGTTTACCTACCGCATCACCGGCTCTCAGGAAGCAGACCCTATGCAGGGTAAGCTCAGTGACGATTCTCCCTTCGGTCGCGCCATCGTTGGCAAGAGCGAGGGCGACAAGTTCGTTGTCAATGCACCTTCCGGTGCTTATGAGATGCGCGTCATCTCTGTAACACGCGAGGGCTAAGAAATGGCAAAGTTCGTACCGCAGGCGGAGCTTCCGCTGAGCGATCAGGTGCAGGTGCGTCACGATAAGCTGGCCGCACTCCGCGCCGAGGGTCGTGACCCGTTTTTGCAGACCAAGTATGATTTTAATGCCGATTCTGCCGCTATTAAGGCCGATTATGAAGGCTATGAGGGCAAGCTTGTCAAGGTTGCAGGCCGCCTTATGAGCAAGCGCGGTCAGGGTAAGGTGATGTTCTGTGACCTGCAGGACAGCACCGGCCGGATCCAGCTGTTTGTGAAGATCGATGAGCTGGGTGAAGAAGAGTATAACCGCTTCAAGAAATACGACATTGGTGACATTGTCGGTGTTGAGGGTGAGGTCTTCAAGACCAAGACAGAGGAGATCTCCGTTCGGGCAAAGAATGTAGTTCTCCTTGCCAAGTCCCTGCTGCCTCTGCCTGAAAAATTCCACGGTCTGACCGATAAGGAGATCCGTTTCCGTCAGCGTTATGTGGACCTGATGGTAAATCCTGAGGTCAAGCGGAACTTCGTGATCCGCAGCCAGTTTATCAAACACCTGCGGGATTATCTGGACAATATGGGCTATATCGAGGTGGAGACCCCGGTGCTTAACACCATCGCCGGTGGCGCATCTGCTCGTCCCTTCATTACCCACCACAACACCTTGGATATCGATATGTTTATGCGTATCGCCACCGAGCTGCCCCTGAAGCGGCTGATCATCGGAGGTATGGATCGGGTGTATGAGATTGGCCGTATCTTCCGCAACGAGGGTATGGACCCCAAGCACAACCCCGAGTTTACCTCTGTGGAGCTTTATCAGGCCTACGCAGATTTCCACGATATGATGGACATTGCCGAGGGTGTGTATACCACCTTCGCGCAGAAGTATTTGGGTACTTACAAGCTGCAGTGGATGGGTGAAGAGGTGGATCTGACGCCCGGCTGGCCCCGGATGACGATGGTGGAAGCTGTCCGCAAGTATGTGGGCATCGACTTTGATGCCATTTCTGATGATGCTGAGGCTGTCGCTGCTGCCGCAGCCAAGGGTGTGGAGCTGAACGAAGCTGCCGAAAAGACTTGGGGTAATGCGCTGTACGCCTGCTTCGATCAGCGGGTAGAAGAGCATCTTGTCCAGCCGACATTCATTACGATGTACCCCGTAGAGGTTTCTCCCCTGACCAAGAGAAGCCCCATCGATCCCCGATTGACCGAGCGGTTTGAGTTCTTCATTTGCCGCAGCGAGATGGGCAATGCCTACTCCGAGCTGAACGATCCCATGGATCAGAGAGACCGCTTCCAGAAGCAGGTGGAGCAGCGGGAGCGCGGCGACGACGAGACCGAAATGCTGGACGAGGATTTCCTCAACGCGATGGAATACGGTATGCCGCCTACGGGCGGTATGGGTATGGGTATTGACCGCGCGGTTATGCTCTTTACCGGCACCGACACTATCCGCGAGGTCATCCTGTTCCCCACAATGAAGCCTTTAGACTGAGCGAAATAGAAAAAGTCCCCGAGTTACAAGGACTTTTCGGATCGTACAATCAGCAAAATTTACACCTTTACACCAATCGTACACCAATTTATGCAATAGTTGTACAGTTGCACATAAAGGACAGTGTTCAAAGAATTACAGGGCCATCGGTTCAATACCGATGGCCCTGTAAATTTTAATCGGTACCTAAATGGTGACCGGTTTTGCCTTTGATCCTTTATCCATTGATGAGCTGTTTTCGATATGCACCGGGAGCAATGCCGACTTGTGCGGAAAATACTGCAATAAAGTAATTGTAATCCATAAAGCCGCAGGCGGTTGCAATGTCAGATATGCTCATAGATCTTCTTTCGGATAGTAACTGTTTCGCTCTGTTAAGTCGCAGAGTGCGGATGTGCTCTGCAATTCCTTTGCCGTAAAGCTGGTTGGAAATCTTATATAGCTTAGAGCGTCCAATGCCAAATTCCCGGCAAAGTGTGGTAGCGGTGATGTCCTCACAGAAATGGTCATTGATGTGAGCATCCAGCTTCGAAGCAAGAGATCCTTCCTGCAATTTGGCCATACGCTGCATCACCAAATAGGACGCTGTCGCGTGGAGGATCTGCGCAGCGGAAAGAATATATTCATCTGTTACATGCGGGGAGCTTACAAGGGCTTCCCGCAATTTTTCTTTATCCACCGGATAGTTCTCGCAACATTTTTGGATGATTTCCCAGCCGGCATTTTCGTCCTCATAGGCGAAAATATGTCCAAAGAGCAAATAGCCAACCAACGCATTGTCAACCCACAACGGCATAATCGCCTCTGTTAGTCCTGCGTGGCAACGGTAAATATGGGCACTCGTCCGTTTTGAGGCGGCAGCGCAAGCCTCCCTGTCGCAAGCTGCACAGGCGAGCCTTCCTGCTTTTGTTCCTCGGATGATCTGGCAGAAAGGGGCACATTTCTCCGGATAAGAAACAAGCTCTGTCAGATCGCTGTCAAATACAGTGATGCGGATATTAGAAATGCGATAAAAGTCCCGCAAAAGAGATTGTAATTGTTCAATATTAAATACAGAAACCATAGATACCTCCACAAATTGCACAAATTTCTATATTGAAATTGTAACACATGTGCAGACGAAATCAAAGTATTTTGCACAATTTTCTATATTTATTTTTTCTTTCCTTTCCTAAAATGGTATTAGGAAAATAATAAAATAGGAGGAAACTACAATGAAAAAAATGACATTTGCCCTTTGTTTCTGCAACCGCGGCTTTATGCCCGGCGAGCTGATCTACGGCGCTCGTGAGGATATGGTCAAGGCAGTAACTGCTGCCGGCTATGACTACATTATGATGGATGCGGAGCTGACTCGCTACGGTGGCGTGGAGACCCGGGATGAGGGAAGACTCTATGCCAAGTGGCTGAAGGAGCACGAAGGTCAGTATGACGGTGTGATCTTCTCCATGCCTATTTTTGCTGACGAAAATGGTGCGATTACCGCTTTGCAGGATGCAGGTGTGCCTATTTTGATGCAGGCCTACCCTGATGAGATCGGCAAGATGGACTTCCAGCACCGCCGGGATGCTTACTGCGGTAAGTTCTCCGTTACGGATGTGTTCTGCCAGTATAATGTACCTTTTACCGTACTGAAGCCCCATGTGGTACATCCGCTTTCCGATAAGTTCCAAGAGAATCTACATGACTTTGCCGCGATCTGCCGCGTTGTAAACGGTATGAAGCGCTTCAACTTAGGTTGTATCGGTGCCCGTACCACTGCCTTTAAGACCGTCCGTTTTGACGAGATCGCTATGCAAAAGCATGGCATTAATGTGGAATCTTTCGACCTTAGCGAGCTGTTTGCCAAGGTAAATGAAAAGAAAAACGATGACCCCGTTGTTCTTGCCAAAATTGAACGGCTGAAGAACTACTCAGACTTTACCCGTGTACCGGAAAGCAATATGTACACATTGGCAAAGGTCAGCGTAGTTATTGACGAATACATCGAGGAGTACCATTTGGATGCGCTGGCTCTGCGCTGCTGGAATGAGATGGAGACCTATCTGCGGATCTGTCCCTGCGTACTGCTCAGTGAACTGAATGACCGGGGCATTGTTGCTTCCTGCGAGATCGATATGTGCTCTGCCATTACGATGCGGGCTATGCATTTGGCTTCCGAGGGCGCTACTGCAGTTCTGGACTGGAACAATAACTACGGAGATGATGAAAATAAGGTTATTTTGTTCCACTGCGGTCCTGTTGCCCAGAGCCTGATGGCCGGCTGCGGTACGGTCACCGAGCACAAGATGTTCGCCAAGAACGATCCCGGCAGCGGCTGGGGCTGTAACGAGGGTCGTATTAAGCCCATGCCCATTACCATCTCCAACTGCCAGACCAAGGACGGCAAGATCATCATCTACGCAAGCGAGGCAAAGTTTACCGACGATGTGATCGAGCCCGCGTTCTTTGGCTGTGGCGGTGTTGCAGAGATTCCTGACCTGCAAAATAAGCTGATTCGTTTGGCTCGTGGTGGCTTTAAGCACCATACCGCTATCTGTGAGGGTCATTACAAGGAAGTTCTAAAAGAAGCCTTTACTACCTATCTCCACTACGATTGGGTGGATATTGACTAAGGAGGGGAGAGCATGATCAGCCTTGGTATCGACATTGGCGGCACCGGCTGTAAGTGTGTCGCATTCCGTGACGATGGCAGGCAGCTTGCGCTTGCCTACGCGGAGTACCCTTTGGCATCCGGCGATGCTAACCTTCCGGCGGATGTTCTGACCTCCTCTGTATTTCAGGTAATTGCCCGTTGCACAGCGCAGTTGGAGAATAAAGAGGAAATTGGCGCCATTACCGTTTCCTCTTTCGGAGAATCCTTCGTGGCGGTGGATAAAGACGGCAATGCGCTTACAGATATTCTGCTTTATTTCGGCAATTCCGAGAGTCAGGAATTCTCACAACTTGTAAAGGAAGTGGGAGAAGAAAGGTTTATGCGCATCGCGAAGATTTTGCCCGATGCGTCTTACTCCCTGTCTAAAATGCTCTATACAAAAAAGGTGGCATCCCGCCCTGTCTGGAAATACCTGTTTATTGCCGGCTTTATCTGCTACCGATTGACGGGAAAAACCTATGCAGATATTTCTCTCGCCTGCCGCAGCTTACTTTACGATGTGGAGAACCGCTGTTGGTCGAAAGAACTACTGAAAGCTGCCGATATTGCGAAAAACACACTTCCTGAAGTGCTGCCCACAGGCGGCAAGGTTGGTACTGTGTTACCGGATATTGCCGCGCAGCTGGGCCTGCCTAAGGATACGCTGGTGGTGATTGGTTCTCACGATCAAATCGTCAACGCCCTTGGCGCAGGTGTGCAAGAAATCGGTGAGGCTGTGGATACCTCCGGCACCTGCGAGTGTATGACGCCCCTGTTTCCGGCAATCCCCAAGGATTTGAATTTCCAGCGGGAGAATTTTGCCTGCGTGCCATATTTGGAAGACAGAGGCTATGTAACCTATGCCTATAATATTTCTGCCGGCAGCGTAGTGCGGTGGTATCGGGATGCACTTGCTTACCATTTGAAGGAAGATGACCGCAGTATTTACGATGTACTGAATGAACGATGCCCCAAAGAACCTACAAACCTTTTGGTTTTGCCTTTCCTGCAGGGAATGGGCGGAACACCGGATGTAGATCCGGGTGCAACCGGTATGATTGCCGGACTTACTACCCAAACCCGTCTCCCGGACATATATCGGGCAATTTTAGAGGGTGTAACCTTTGAAATGCGGTACAATCAGGAGAAGCTGAACGGAAACGGCGTCAATTTCCATAAGCTGTATGCCTGCGGCGGTGGCGCAAGAAGCAAAGTGTGGCTGCAGATCAAGGCGGATATTTTAGGCTGTGAGATCATACCTGTAAAGGCCGAGGAAACCGGTGCTATGGGCAGCGCAATTTTAGGCATTGCCGCTGTAACTGGAGAAAGCCCCTTTGCCATTGGAGAAAAGTTTTGGCAGTACGATGATCCCATTGTGCCGATGGCGGAAAATCAAACAGTCTATGACCGGAAGTATGAGATGTACAAAGCCTTCCGGGCGCTATACATAGAACAAAGAAGGAAAGAAATATGAAAAAGGCAGTCATGTATGGCGGCGGCAATATCGGCCGTGGCTTTATCGGTGCGTTGCTGAGCCAAAGTGGTTACAAAGTAACCTTTATCGATGTAGCAGAGCCGGTCATTAAGGCCTTGCAGGAAAAGGGAAAATACCCCATCCGCATCGTGTCCACGGAAGGTTACGAGGATGTTTGGGTAGAAAATGTAACTGCTGCAAACGGCAATCTTCCCGAGGCGGTGGAGGCTATTGCGAACTGCGACATTATGGCCACCGCTGTTGGCGCACGGATCTTAAAATTCATCGTTCCCAATATCGTTGCGGGACTGCGCAAGCGCTGGGAGATGGGCAAGGGTGCGCTTAATATCATCATTTGCGAGAACCTGAACGATGCCAATAAGATCTTAGAGGGGATGCTGAAAGAACAGCTGACCGAGGAAGAATGTAAGAAGTTCGACGAAACGGTGGGTTTGGTAGAAGCGTCTATCGGCCGTATGGTGCCTGTCCAGACGGAAGAAATGAAGGACGGCGAGCCTATGCGTGTCTGCGTAGAAAAGTATGGCTTCCTGCCGGTAGACAAGACCGCCTTTAAGGGCGAGGTGCCTGAAATCAAGAATATGGTTCCCTATGCGCCTTTTGATTTTTATATCAAGAGAAAGCTCTATGTCCACAATATGGGTCACGCTACCTGCGCATACTTAGGTGATCTTTTGGGGCTGGAGTACATCTATCAGTCTATCGCAATTCCCGAGGTACGGGTACTGGTGCAAAATGCGATGCTGGAAAGTGCCGCAATTCTGCATAAGCATTACGGCGCAGATTTGACAGCACTTCAGGCACATATTACCGATTTGCTGTACCGCTTTACCAATGCGGCACTGGGTGACACCTGCCAGCGAGTTGGCGGTGACCCGGCAAGAAAACTCTCTCCTGCTGACCGACTGATCGGATCTTCGCTGTTGGCGATAGAGGAGGGAATCACACCCGCATATATCGCAGTAGGCGCTGCCGCAGGTCTGCACCGCTACCTGAATGAAAATGGTGGTGTGCAGTCTGTGGATGCGGCAAAGGGCGTTCTTTTGGAGGTTTCCAAGCTGGAAGAGACCCATACTTTAGCGAAATTGATTCTTCACTATTACGAAATGCTGCTTGGAGGCTGTGACCTTAAAAAGCTCATTTTAGAGGCAGATAAAATCAAGCACGAGAATATGCAGCCTGTTGTTTAAGGAGGAATTATCATGATCAATCCTTATATCGGACACCCCAGTCAGGTTGGCGGTGTGGAAGAAGTCCGTCTCATTGGCGGCAAGGGCGACGGTATGCGGCTTTTCCAGCTGCGAAATGGTGCGGGTCTTGAGATGACTGTCTGCGCTGACCGCTGCGCGGACATTTATCGCCTTTCTTATAAGGGCGACAATATGGGCTATTTTTCTCCCAGCGGTTATGTGGCACCCAGCTATTACGACGATCGAGGCGCAGGCTTTTTGAAGAGCTTTACAGCAGGCTTTTTAACCACCTGCGGTCTGACTGCCGTAGGCAGCCCTTGCACCGATAATGGGGAGGATCTGCCCCTTCACGGTACCATCAGCAATACCTCTTGCGAAAGAATTTGCTGGGATGAGGATGAAGAAAGCTATTACATCCGGGCTACGGTAAGTGACAGCCGCATTTTCGCCCAGAAATTGGTACTTAAACGCACCATTTCCGTATCGAAAACCGAGGGTAAATTCACCGTTTCCGACATCATCGAAAATCAGGGCGATACGGAATCGCCTGTAATGATCTTATACCATATGAATATGGGTTACCCCTTGCTTAGCGAAAATGCCGTTGTGGAGGTTGCTTCCGTTGAAGTAGCACCTCGCAATGACCACGCAGCGGAGGACTTGGCTACTTGGAATAAGATGCTGACACCTACCCCCAACTTTGAGGAGCAGTGCTATTATCACAAGATGGGGCAGGAGGGACGAGCCTCTATTTATAACCCTGACATCCGAAAGGGTTTGACCATCTCTTTTGATCCCAAGTCTCTCGACTATTTCACCGAGTGGAAGATGATGGGTTATCGGGATTACGTGCTGGGTTTAGAGCCGGGCAACTGCACTCCCGACGGCCGTGACGTAATGCGCCGTGAGGGTAAGCTTAAATTCCTAAAACCAGGCGAGAGCATTGCCTATGAAGTAACTGTAAGCCTTTACGAAAAATAAGGAGAGAGCGATATGCCTATTATTACCGGCCGGGAGAACGTCTTGGCAATTTATAAAGAAGCTGCAAAGAAAGGCTGGGTTATTCCCTGCATGTGCAGTGAGAATTTGACCACCACGGAAGCAATCTTAACTGCTACTTCCGAATTTGCAAAAGAGAAGGGATACGACAGCGTTCCCATTACCTTGGCAATTACAAACCAGTATGACCACCGAAGCCAGTCTGTATACTATACGTGTACCCGTCGGTGGGATATTGGACTAAAGCTGTTTCGTGCCAGCATTGAGATTTTGGCTGAGGCTTTCCCCAATGTTGATATTCTTATCCACTTGGATCACGCTCAGCACGATACGGATGCTGAAATGCTGGAGAGCGATCTTAGTATGTATTCTTCTGTCATGTATGATGCATCTTCCCTGCCTATGGAGGAGAATATTGCAAAGACCAAGGCGTATGTTCAGCGTAAGGGCAACGAGCTTTTGATAGAAGGTGCTTGCGATGAGATTGTGGATGCCACGGGCGAAGCACGGTGCGAGATCACTTCTGCAGATAAATGTGAGCGTTATATGAAAGAGACCGGTGTGGATATTGTGGTTGCTAATCTCGGCACCGAACATCGTGCCTCTGGTCAGGATTTACACTATTACTATGATGCTGCAAGGGCTATCCGGGATCGTGTTGGCCCTCGCATCTGCCTGCACGGTACATCTTCTGTGTCCAACGATCAGATTGGTAAGCTTTTTGACGACGGCATCTGCAAGGTCAATATTTGGACGGCACTTGAGCGGGATGCTTCTCCTGCGCTGACCGAGTGGATCGTAAAAAATTCAGCTAAATGTGGTGGTCCCAAAGTGGAACAGAAGCTTATTGAAGAGGGTTATTTGACCAAGGAATCAAAAACCGGAGATAAGGCATCTCTGCAGCATTTTACTACCACAGCTCGTCAAGAAATAATCTTCAAGGAAATGAAGCAAATCGCCCGTGGTTATCTGGATCTGTGGTATCGATAATGTTGAAGGGTGTAATGATAGCTTACCACAACTCCAATTACATTGAGGAAGTTAAAATATGTTGTAGAGCCGGATATGCTTCTCATAACAGTTTTTTCTTCAGGCGGCTCTGCCACACCGCTACTTACAGATGATGTGCCGGATCGTTTCCCTACAACTGAAAATGTTACAGTTTGCGGTGACAGCGCCTTTTTGCTTTATGACAGCCGGCGAGATTCAGCTGAAATTCTCTGGTGTAGGTATTATAGTAGAGTGTGACAATCCTGCGGTTCCCACCATTGGTCGCAGCCACCCAATAATTTTGCTTTTGAAAACGTGGGGAAACCGGTATGAAGGTGCCGATGGCAGTGAACTGATCGAAGCTCTCTTTACGTATTATCAAGAAAACCGTGACTTCTAAGTGCTGCTGTATAAGCGACGATTATCCCAAATCAGCTTACAGAGTGTCAGAGATGTATGTGGTTCAAGACAGGTGCAAAAAAGTCGACCTGATGCGATTGCATCAGGTCGGTTTCTTTTGTTTATGTAGCAGAACTTTCTTGCAAAAACTGCTTTCGGTATTTGGCTGGTGTGATGCCGTACTGCTTTTTGAAATCCCGGATGAACTGGGGAGTGTCAGAATACCCTATGGATTCGCAGATGTCGTCAAGCTTGAAATCGGTGGTTTGTAGAAGCTTCTGAGCTCGGTCCAGCTTAAAGGTGCGCATGATGGTGGAAAAAGAAGCTTCACCACTGTTTTTGAACAGCCTGCACAGATAGGATTCGCTGTAGCCAAAATGCCGAGAAAGACTTTTTAGTGTGATGGTTTGATAGTTTTCAAACATATAGTTGACGATTTCCAGCATTTTGCCCTGCAACGGAGTCCCGGAATAAAGAAATGTCAGCGTATCTATGTAGTTTTGCATACAGTAGGTAAGCATTGCCTGAAACAGAAGGGAAATAATCTCATCGTGGTAGCAACTGGCATTTTCCTGTTGCTGATAGATCGCCAGCAGAGTGTCCCGAATAAACAGATCTCCACCGCAGTTGAAACAAATGGGGGTCGCAAAATATGGCATATTGGGGATGTGAAAATTCAGAAATGCTTCCGTTCTGATTTTTGCCGTCAGACAAAGGCAGTCCGGTGCGGCATGAAGTTTATGGGGAGTGTGGGAAACGATAAATGTAAGACTACCCTGCTTTTGCTCATAGGTGTTACCCATAATCGTATGATAGCAAGTTCCGGACAGTACATAGACCATTTCGATAAACTCGTGGTGGTGCTCTGGGATATCTACATAGCGAAGGAGCTGTTCTACCTCAAT
>SVLR01000034.1 GCA_015067785.1 Oscillospiraceae bacterium | reverse complement strand
GGGTAAATGGCGACTCTTCCGGGTATTCGCCTGCATAATCCGGGTCGAAATAGCACAGGTCCGGCTTCCGATCCTGCAATTCCGCAATGACAAGACCCATCTGCAGACCCCAGTCGCCCAAGTGTACATCACCGATGGTATTGTAGCCCATAAACTTGTGCAGCCGCTTTAGGGTTTCGCCAATAATGGCAGGACGCAGATGACCGATGTGCAGCGGCTTTGCCACATTGGCACCGCCGTAGTCCACCACAGCGGTAAGACCTGCGCCAACCTTCTCAACGCCGAAATCCTCGGCGGTCCGCATTTCCTCCAAATAGCTTTGCAGAAAGCTATCGGATAAATTCAGGTTAATAAAGCCGGGCATCACCGCATCGATCATAGAAAAATCGCTGTTTTCTAATTTTTCTGCCACAGCCTTGGCAATTTGAATCGGGGCGCATTTATACTGCTTTGCCGCAGACAGTGCGCCGTTACACTGATACTGACACAGATCGGGGCGGTTAGAGGCGGTGACCTTGCCGTAGGCTGCCTCATAACCGGCAGCTACGAAAGCCTGCTCCATTTTTTCTGTAATAATATCTAAGATTTTTTTCATATCTTACTTTCTCCTAAAAACGATGTCATCCTGAGCGAAAGTTTTACTGCTTCCGCTGGGACATCCAGTACAGATATTCGTCGTAGGTGCCGTAGCGGTCGATGATGGTACCGTCCGGCTGGAAGGCGATGACGCGGTTACAGGTGGAGGTCAGCATTTCGTGGTCGTGGGACGCCAGCAACACAACGCCGTTAAATGCCTCCAAGCCCTTATTGACCGCCTGAATGGATTCCATATCCAAATGGTTGGTGGGCTGGTCAAGCAGCACTACATTGGCACCGGAGAGCATCATTTTAGAGAGCATACAGCGGACCTTTTCACCACCGGAAAGGACATTCACCGGCTTAAATACATCTTCATTGCTAAAGAGCATCCGGCCAAGGAAGCCACGCAGATAAACATCGTCCTTCTTGACAGAATACTGCCGCAGCCAGTCCACCAGCTCCATAGAATTTCCGTCAAAATAGGGAGAATTGTCCTTCGGCAGGTAGCTGCGGATCGTAGAGACGCCCCACTTGATGCTGCCCTCGTCAGGCTCTAACTCGCCCATCAGGATCTGGAACAGCGCCGTCTGCGCCAGCTCATTTTCGCCAACGAACGCAATCTTATCGTTCTTACCTACAGAGAAGTAGACCTTGTCCAACAGCTTCACGCCGTCCACAGTCACAGAAACATCATTGACTGTCAGGATGTCCTTGCCCAGCTCACGCTCGGGCATAAAGCCAACGAAGGGATAGCGGCGGGTGGAGCAAGGCATCTCCTCAACCGTCAGCTTATCCAGCAGCTTACGGCGGGCAGTTGCCTGCTTTGCCTTACTTTTATTGGCGGAGAAGCGCTGAATAAACAGCTGCAGCTCTTCGATCTTTTCCTGATTCTTTTTGTTCTTGTTGCGGATCATCGCCTGCACCATCTGGGAGGATTCGTACCAGAAGTCGTAGTTACCCACGTACATTTTGATCTTGCCGTAGTCGATATCTACCGTGTGGGTGCAGACGGTGTTGAGGAAGTGGCGGTCGTGGGACACGGCAATGACCATGCCGGGGAAATCCAGCAGGAAGTCCTCCAGCCAGTTGATGGCTTCAATGTCTAAGTTGTTGGTAGGCTCGTCCAGCATAACGATGTCGGGATTGCCGAACAGTGCCTGGGCCAGCAGCACCTTCACCTTCAGTCGGGGATCTACGGTACTCATAATATCGTAATGCAGCTCTGTGCCGATGCCAAGACCCTGCAAAAGACGGGAAGCATCGCTCTCTGCTTCCCAGCCGCCCAGCTCTGCAAATTCTACCTCCAGCTCAGAAGCGCGCATACCGTCTTCATCGGAAAAATCCGGCTTTTCGTAGATGGCGTCCTTTTCCTTCATAATGTCATAAAGGTGCTGGTTGCCCATAATGACCGTATCCATAACGGTAAATTCGTCATAGGCGTTCTGATTCTGCTTCAGAACAGATACCCGCTTCTCCGGGTCTACAAAAATGCTGCCCGCGGTGGATTCCAGTTCCCCGGTGAGAAGCCGCAGGAAGGTGGACTTACCGGCACCGTTTGCGCCGATGATGCCGTAGCAGTTGCCAGGCAAAAATTGCAGGTCAACGTGCTGGAACAGCCATTGACCGCCAAATTGCATACCTAAATTGTTGACTGTGATCATAATATAACTCCTTAAAAACCCTATATAATGCACATTTTACGCCCATAATTTTCCAAAGGCACATACTCATACATTGTAATCATACCATAAAAATAAAAATAAGCAATCGTTTTTGCAAAAAAATCACCGCCGCAAGGCTTGCAGCGGTGAAAATTCTTTATTTTTCCGGCAATTTACTGCGGCGGTAACGGCGCTTTGCACTGCTGCGCTCCTCCGGGTCTGCCTTTTCCGCCCGGCGGGCATAGACAGCCGCCGCCTCAGAGGTTGCTTCATAAGTCAGTCTGCTGACCCGTACTGTGCCGTCCGGCTGGTCGGAGAGGCGAACACGGACCAAAAACTGACCGTGCTCCGGGCAGGTGGCAAGGTCCATATACCGCCGTCCCGGCTGGGCAAACCAACGGGAGCCAAGCATCTGCCGCCCACAGGTAGGGCACTTGTTTTCTGCGCCCGCTTGGGCGCTAAGCGCCGCCCGTTTATCCGCATAATCGTAGAACACCTTCCGGCTGATACAGCCCGGCAGCTCTGCACCATGAAAGCCGTTGACATGGCTCTGCAGTGCCGCGCCGTATTCCTCCGTGCCCTTTTTCAGATCCAATCTTGCACAAATCAGCGCTGTATGATAGGCATCTCCCAAGGCATCGTGGGCGGGGCGGGTAGACGGAATCTCGAACATCTCCATAGCTGTCTTCAGTGCCTTTTGGGCGGTAGAGCCATCGGTCTGGGAATTGAAGATCATTTGGGCATTGTACCAGCGGCTGACCCAGTTTTCGTCCATACCGAAAAGCCGCAGATTTTCCCGC
The DNA here is from genome assembly GCA_015067785.1 of Oscillospiraceae bacterium. GTDB lineage: Bacteria > Bacillota > Clostridia > Oscillospirales > Oscillospiraceae > Faecousia. Next base: position 19,699 of record SVLR01000034.1, on the reverse strand, counting down.
AGCATCGTAATATCATCGAAGCCCCAGGTCAAGAAAATAATATCACTGCCGCACCAAGCCTGAAATTTCTCCATTGCCTCCGGGAAAGGAATGCCCGCTTCGTTCAGCTGGGACTCCTTAATGCCGGTGAGCTTGCTGATTCTGCGATTTAATCGGCGGTAATATTTCGGACGAATCAAAACCTGAAACTCATCCGCCACCGTCAGATCCTCGGTCAAGCGCACTGCGCCGATCTGGATGATCTCACCCCGGATCTGGACCGGCAATACTTTTTTGGCGGAGGGAGAACCGGGCCAGGGCTGGTTCCACTCCATATCCAAAACGATATAATCCATAAATCAAAACCTCAGTTTACTGTTATCTTTTCTATCATATCACACCCGATATCCGTCTGTAAACCATAACTTTGCAAAAACAGCACCTTTCGCTCAGAAAGGCGCTGTTTATGAATATTGCTCTATATTATCGATGGTCAGAATGATGTGCTCCACATAGGTCCTTCGAGGTGCTTCTTCGCCTCTTTTGATGGCCTTGAGCGTTTGGACGATCTTATCCCGAATGGCAGCAATGTCCTCTACCGCCGCTGCTGTCAGCGCACCGGTGCGGACAAGCTCCTTGCAGCTGTCCAGTGAGCCAACGCCAAAAAGGATCACATCCCGGCCGGGTGTGCGTCCGCTGCTTTTCACTGCCTCCACAGCGCCCATAGTCAAAGCGCTGTCACCGCAGAAAATCAGCTCCATATCTCTGCCATACTTGGAAAGTGCTTGCTTGCAAGCAGTTTTTCCGGCTTCCACAGTCCGGGCTACTGCAACCTTTTGGAGGGCCGCTGCAGCGCTGGAAGCAAGCACCTGCTCCACATTTTGCACATACCGTACCGTATCCGGTTCTTCCTCCGGACCGGTCAGGAGTAAATACTTCACAGTCCGATCGCCGTTAATGTCGGTTTTTGTAAACATCTGCCCCACAAGCTGGGCCTGCGCCCGGGCCTGCTGGTCCTTATCGCAGCCGACGAAGTAAGCATCGCCCAAATTCTCCGGCTCTGTGCCTACCACGACCACCGGGATCCCTGCCGTAAGCGACAGGATTTCCGTCAGAATATCTTCTGTAACCGGCTGAAGCACCAGCATATCTATATCCTTTTCCAGCAGCTCTTTCACCTGCCGGAGCTGTCCCGCGCGGTCATTCCCGCTGCTGCGTTTCAGTACGGAAAAACCGGATAGCGTCAGCTTGTCGCGGAGCGCATTTCCAAGCTCCTGCCCGCTGTTTCCACCCACACCGCTGAGACAAAGTCCTACCTTAGGAATAAATAATCCAAATATAAAATATCCGGCTGCTGCCAGCGCTAAAGCCGCCAGTACAATACCGATAATGATTCTTTTTCGCATATCGTTTCCTCATTTGTATGCCTTTGTTTGGGAACCGTTCCCATAAAATATACCACAAAAGCACCATCTTTGCAATATAGAATTCTTATAAGCAAAAAAGCGGAAAAAGGGGTTGACAAACAAGCTTTGCCTTGCTATAATAACTCAGCACTTGGACGATTAGCTCAGCTGGTAGAGCATGCGCTTGACGTGCGCAGGGTCAGCGGTTCGAGTCCGTTATCGTCCACCAAATAAAAAGTCCACCCAGCCGGGTGGACTTTTTGTTTGGTATAGGCATTTAGATAACGGACTCGAAAGGCGGCTCTTAGCAAGTGTCCGGTGGACACTTGCAACCGCCGTGGCTTTTCCGCAGAAAAGCGAGTCCATTCGGGCACGAAGTGCCCCACCTTAGCCGTCTACCGTCCGTATGCCGTATAGGGGGAACACCACCCGATTGGGTGGTGTCTTTTTTGGTATCGGCATTCAGATAACGGACTCTATTTCTCAGGGTATATTTACCGTTCCAACAAACAATGGGACCGATTCTGTTGTAATTGCAAATATAAACGGCCGATCCACGATAAAGTCTATGATTTCCTCAGGAGGTGCCGGGCTTGTGGCGCCCGGAAACTCGATATAGGCAGCAGCTTTTACTCCCTCCTCATCAATTTGCACCCGGACAGACTGACTGGCTGCCGTCAGGAAGATCGGCACGTCTCCCGTAAGCTCACTGAAGCTCGCCGCAGTTTCACTAAATACATCTGTCACACCCATTTTCTGGAGGCCCTCTTTCAGATTTAAGGTGCAGTTGACATCGAATTTAGGAACGGACAAATTTACCTTCATCCACTTTACGTTTTCCCAATCCTGCTGCAGCACCATTTGCATATACTGACCGTCTGTCAGCACATCAGCGGTAGTATAGCCTTCGTCCGGCAAAACAAACCACATCCGGCTCCCATTTTTCAGGCTCAGCGCAACCGCGCTGAACTTATCGCCCCAGTAGTAGTTCATCTGCGCAAGGTCTTTATTCATAAATGTGACCGTTTTGTCTCCGTCAGGAGCACGGAATATATCCTCTGTATTATTCTTTTGAGAAAACTCATCCTGCCATTTCGCCTGAAAGTAAATAGTGGAATACAACGCCAAAATGGTGTCCGTGGATAGGTTAATATTTTTGGTAGCATTTTTCAGGAAACCGCCGGTGTTATTGTTGATCCACGCACCGATGGCATTGTTTATTTTTTGACTACCCAGATCGCCTTGGTAGACAGATGCATAATAGTGATAAGCAAGGCTGTCCATCGTATTCTGATGATAACCAAGACCTTCCTCCAACCAAAGAGAGTTGGCCAAGGTGGATATTTCGTGTCCATTGTCATTGTAGGTGCTCTCCCAGATCGCGCTGACTTGCTGACGCAGCGTATCCATATCCACAGCGCCGAACAGATCGAGAATCTGCTGACGGCTCTCTCCGGCAGTCAGCTCCGTCAGCATAGCAAGACCAATGTAGGCGTTGACTGGCGACCACAACCGGTTTTCACTCCCTTGCGTTCCCAAAAACTGGGCAGAACCGGTGGCAAAGAAGGGCATCAAAGCATCCACGGCTTCTTTGGTCGTGTTCGATAGCAGGGTCTGTTCTGCCTGCCACTTATCAAGATCTGCCCACCACGCAGCAAGGTCATCATAATCGTCTGAATCCGGGCGTTTCGTTTGGCGGGAGCCGGAGGCTTTGCTTACGGAATCTGCTGTAATCACAAGCGGACCGCAGGCTGTCATAGAAAAGAGCAATATGGCACATAAGGTAAACGCAATTAACTTTTTCATACCGTTTCCTCCTTTATATTGTATCTCGCTATTTTTATTATATTTCATCTGTAAAGTAAAATCAATATTATTCTGGTCACGATCCCAAGGCTATATTTCTTCTCGGAGCAGCTTGACAAATACCCTCGATTTATGCATAATGAGTGTGCTTTTGAAAAGGGAGTGAGTATTATGAACCATTTACACCTTTATCGCGGTTTTGGCAGCTTTCTAAAAAAGAATGTTGTGATGGTCATTGCTATGGTTGCCGCAGCCGTTACCTGCTTTTTTATTCCCCCGGACAAGGCCTATTGGGACTACTTCGATGTTAAGACCTTGACCTGTCTATTCTGCGTGCTCTCCGTGGTATGCGCCCTGAAAAACATCAATTTCTTTTACATACTGGCAAAAAAGCTGATACAGGTCTTCCGTAACGCGCGGATCTGTATTCTCGCACTTGTATACATCACCTTTATCGGCTCTATGCTGATCGCCAACGATATGGCGCTGCTGACCTTCCTGCCCCTTGGCACCTATGTAATGACTACTACAGGTAAAGGAAAGTATATGGCCTTTAGCTTTATTATGCAGAACATTGCCGCCAACTTAGGCGGTATGCTCACCCCCTTCGGAAATCCGCAGAATCTTTACCTCTATACCAAGTTCCAGATCCCCGCAATGGAATTTATGGGCATTATGGTATGGCCCTTCCTGCTTTCCGTGGCGCTGATCACCCTTTGCTGCATTATTTTCGTAAAGCCGGAGCCCTTCGAACTTAAAAGCGAAAAGATCCGCTTACCCATTGGCCGCTCTATCACCTATTTACTGCTTTTCCTGCTTTCCATTGCCATCGTATTCCGCGGCATTCCCTACTGGATCGGTCTGATCGTGATCCCCACCACGCTGCTGTTTGTGGATAGAAAAGCGCTGAAAATGGTGGATTATCCCCTGCTTTTCACCTTTGTATTTTTCTTTATCTTCTCCGGAAATATGGCACGGATCGATGCTGTGCGTTCTGTCTTCTCTTTCCTTTTGGACAAGAACACGCTCCTTGTGACTGTTCTGTCCTGCCAGTTTATCAGCAATGTACCGTCTGCCATTCTGCTCTCCCAGTTCACGGCCAACTATAAGCACCTGCTGCTGGGTGTCAACATCGGCGGTGTCGGCACGCTGATCTCCTCCCTTGCCAGCCTCATCACCTTCCGGGAATACAGCAAGCAAAACAAAGGAAAGACCGGGTACTATATCCTGCTGTTTTCCGCCTTTAATTTTGCATTTTTAGTGATTCTGGCAGCCTTTAGTCTGCTTTTTCAGTAACCAAAAATCGCCACCCCGCTCTACGCTGGGGTGGCGATTTTATTATAGCTCGTAGCTTTTCAGCAGTTTTTTATAGAACTGCACACCCTCCACAAGGGCAGAGAGGGTCACATTTTCATCTACCGCATGGCAGGAAGCATTCTGTGCATTTGTCATCCGCACCGGTGCAAACCGCAGCGCGGTATCCGTCAGCGCGTGGAAATGCCGGCAGTCGGTGCCGCCCATAATGAGGTAGGGCGCCACACCCGCATCCGGGAAATGGGCGCGGATCATTTTTACTATATAGCCGTATGCCGCGCTGTGGATATCCGAAACCGGGGAGGCATCCCGCCGGTGCAGTACCTCAAATTCCAAACCGTACTTTTTGCCGTACTTTTTAAGGACATTTAAGCTTTCCTCGCAGTTTTGATGGACGCTGCAGCGCAGGTTTGCGATCAGGTAAGGCTCCTTGGGGATCACATTAGCGGCATCACTGCCCTTCATTTGCGTAAAGCAGCAGGTGGTGGCCATCAACGCCTCCCCAAAGGGAGATATCTTCGGCATAGCTGCCATCACCAGCGGCTTGGTCAGCCACAAATTGCTCAATACGAGCCGCAGAGGGAAGGAAAAGGCCGGTGCCATTTGGCGGAGCATTTCCTCCACCTCCGGAATCATTTTCTTCTTAAAGGGGCGCTTACGCTCGATCTCATTAGCAAAGGCATAGAGCCGGGCAGCCGGGGTATTGCGGGGCGGTGTGGAGCTGTGCCCACCCTTGCCGCGGGCTGTGATCTTCACATCAATATAGCCCTTTTCGGTGACACCGATCACCGCATAAGGTCTGTCCATACCGGGCACTGCCTCGTCAATGACTGCGCCGCCCTCGTCCATAACGAAAGCAAAACGGATACCTTTGTCACGCAAATACCGCATTGCAGCTGCTGCGCCGTCACCACCGGTCTCCTCGTTGATGGAGTACTCCAAATACACATCGCAAGGAGGCACAAAGCCTTCGGAAAGCAGCTCCTCCACTGCCTGCAGCTCCACATACATGGTACTCTTACAGTCCAGCGCGCCACGACCGTAGAGGCAGCCGTCGTCCTTTACCGTACCGGAGAAGGCAGGCACAGACCAGCCCTCGTCGGAAGCAGGCACCACATCCTGATGACCCATAAACAAAACAGGCTGTTTCTCTTTATCCGCGCCTTCCCAGTGATAGATCAGCGTGCCGTTCAGCACGGTTTTCTCCAATTTTTCGTGAACCAAAGGAAAAATCTTTTCCAGCTCCTTGTGAAAAAGGTAGAACTGGCTGAGGTCTTCATATTCGTGCTTGGAAACGGTGGGGATGCGGATCATCGCACCCAGCTTTTCCGCAGCAATTTGAATATCTGTCATTCTTCGCCTCTCTCTTTCCGCATAGCTGCCATATCCTTTTCAATGGGATGGAAGAATACAACGACCAGCATCACGACAGCAATGCACATGGGCACCCAGCCAAGAAGGGCGTTGATCGTATCGATAGCAGCTGCGGGCTGCACATTCAGCTCTGCATTGAAGCCCGCCGCAGCCAAAGCGCCAGTCATCAGCAGATTCGCGCCTGCCTTGCTGAGCTTGGCAGCTAAGTTATCGCAGGTGCATACCAGGGAGTCGATCCGGCGGTGGCTCTTCCACTCAATGAGATCCGCAATGTTATTGCGGTTGGTGTTAAACAGCACGAAGGCTATGGTCATTGCATAGGCGACCGTCAGAGCATTGACGATGATCGCGCCCATAGAGAAGGGATCCAGTACAAACCAGATCTTGCCGAGTATGTAGACGACCGCAGAGCTGATCATCGTATTGCGGCGGCCAAGCTTCTTATCAATGGGAATGGAAAGCACCGAGAAGACCACGGAAACCACCAGATATACCGCCATAATGATGGTAGCTGCAGAGGAAGAACCGATGACATAGGTGGCGTAATAGTTGATGGTGCTCATGATCAGCAGGTTCAGCATACCATAGCACAGCACATAGAGGGTATTGAGTACCCAGCTGCGGCAGGCGAACAGCATCTTAAAGGCTTCGATCAGGCCGATCTTATCTTCATTTTCCTCTTCCTGCTTCACACGCTCCCGAGTTGTGAAATAATGGGCAAAGCTGCCTACGATGCACACAACGCCCATCACGATGGCGGCGTAGAAGAAAGCATTCTTACCGGGGTCCCCGGGGATAATGTTGCCGGCATCGTCAAGACCGCCAAAGAGGTCCAGCAGCGGGTACATAGCGACCGCACCGATGGCGCTGCCCACACAGCCGCCCAAATTACGGGCAACATTGATAGCACGACGGTCCTCGTCTCGGTTGGTAGCGAGGGAGCCCATAGAGTTATAGGGAATGGCGGCAAAGGTGTTAAACAGCTCAAAGAGGAAATAGATCGCCATTGCGATCGCCAGCTTCAAACCGTAAGCCACATCGAAGCAGGTGAACATCAGCACCACGGTAATTGCCCAAGGCACCGCGCACCACAGGGCAAAGGGCCGCACCTTTTCTCCGTTCTTAAACTTATGGTTGACCGCCCAGAAGCCTACCAGCGGATCGTTGACCGCATCCCAGACAATGCCCAGAGCGGTAATAATACCGGCATGGGCAATGCTGATGCCCATAACATTGGTCAGGAAAAACAGATAGAACAGATCCTTAAAGTTGAATACCACGTTACTGGCTGTGGAGAAGGTGGCAAATCCCAATTTCTCAAGAATACCCACCTTTGGGGTCAGTCGGGTCGGTGCAGACATAATGAAGTCCTCTCTTTCTTGTAAATACAGTTGTCATTATAGCACGGACATCCTGAAAGCGCAACTATATATTTCCAAAATGAACAATTCAATTTGACGGCATTGGAAAACAGTGATATACTTTTTTGTAGAATTATGTACGGAGGTAGCTTTATGATCGTTTTCTATATTCTCCTTGCCCTGATCGTCGTACTTCTGGCGGTGCTGCTGATTAACACGGTGCGCGTAACCCGCAGCGCCCGAAAGCTGCAGGGACAGCATCCCACCTTTACGGAAAAGGAGTTAGAGGTCTACGGAAAGACCTTCTCCCGGATGCTTCAACCGGCTACTGTCTCCGTGAAAGGCAGCTATGACGACACAGAATTTGCAAAGCTCCGTGCCGTTGTGGAAGAGGATTTCCCGCTGCTGCACCAGAAGGCAGAGCGGCTGCTTCTTAGTGACGACTGTTGGCTCTATAAAATTCCCGGCAAGGACACCAGCCGCAATATTCTACTTATGTCCCACCATGATGTGGTCTCTGCCGATACGGACTGGACGATGCCCGCTTTTGAAGGTATCATCAAGGACGGCAAGGTCTACGGCCGCGGTGCGGCAGATACAAAAGGCTCTCTGTGCGCCATCCTCTTTGCTGCTGAGGAAATGCTCCGCGCCGGTGTGACCCCGCCCGTGAATTTCTATATCGCCTCCTCCCACAACGAGGAGCTGTCCGGCGACGGTATGCCCGCCGTTTTGGCGCATTGCAAAAAGAACAATATCACCTTTGAGGTGATTTTAGACGAAGGCGGTGCCATTGTAGAGCCGCCCCTTGCCGGTATGAACTGCGAAATGTGCGCTATGGTGGCTGTCCACGAAAAGGGCCGCTTCAAATTAAAATGCACCGCAGTAAACGAAAGCAGCCATGTAAGCCTCACCGCCTTTAAGGGCAATCCTGTAGAGCGGATGTCCCAGTTCATTCAGGAGATCACCTCTAAAAACATCTTTATCCGCCGCCTGCATCCCGAGACCCGGGAGATGTTTACCGCCCTCGCCCCCTACTGCAGCCTGCCGATGCGGGTACTGCTTTCCAATCTGTGGCTCTTCGGCGGACTTTTGACCAAGGTGCTACCCAAGCTCAACGCCACCGCCGGCGGTATGGTGGGCACGACTTGTAACTTTCAGGAGATTCAGGGCAGTGTCACAGGTAAAAGCTGCACCGCCTCTGTAATGCTTCGCAATATTAACGAGGAAGACCTGAAGGCCGACTATGCCGCCTTTAAGGCTGTGGCGGATAAGTATGGCATCACCCTCGAGACCGAGCGGGATGAATATTACGGTCCTGCGGATATGACATCCCCCGCCTATCAATATACAATGGACTGTATCGCGAAGATCTTCCCCCGCTTCCCTGCCGCACCCTACATCCTGCCAGCCGGCACAGACGCCTGGCGGCTGACCCCCGTATGTAACTGCGTGCTGCGCTTTGCCCCCACCAGAATGTCAAAGCAGCAGCTTGGCTCCATCCACGCAGCAGACGAGAATTTGGACATCTCCGCTGTAGCCGAAGCCGCCGCATTTTATAAGTATTTTGTAGAGAATTACCGCTAACATGCTCCACTTATATTGTCATTGCCACGACCCCTCTGCGGATTACGCAGAGGGGTCGTGGCAATCTCCCGGTAGGTACCTCGCGGAACGGATAAATCCGTTCCCTACAACATCTTTCTCGGACATTCTAAATCCTTGCAATGAAAGCAATCTTCCTCCCCCTCCGCAAGACAGCACAGCATATAATCGCATTCGTCACAGCAGCATTCGATTCCCGGATGCTCCCCGTTTCCAAGGCAGTCTTTCCCTCCATTGCCCGGCGTTAAAACAATCCCGGTTATATCTATAATCATATAAACCACCTCATTGCACAGTATATGTTATCATTATATAATGTATTAGTCTATATGTAAATAGAAAAACTAAGATATTATCTCATTAAAACATAAGTCACGGGAGAATATCTTATGATAAAACTAAATGCGTTGGCATTGTTAGAAAAACAAGGCAAAACGAAGTATTGGCTTTATAAACAACTCGGTATGAGCTATCAAAACTTCAGCAGAATGATCAACAACGAAACAAAATCCATTCAGTATGATAATATTGAGGCTATGTGCCTGTTGCTCAACTGCACCCCAAACGAACTGCTCGTCATTACGGAAGATTAACTAAGCTTTCAACTCGATTATACTCCTCTCCCCTCGCAAAATTTGTCGAATATACAACGATCCGCCAACCTTGCAATCAGGCTGGCGGTTTGCTATACTAAATGGCAGAAAGGCGGTGCTTTTATGGCAGAATATGAGCTTGTCCGGGAAATCAAAAACTTATGTCCCAACAATCAGATGCGGGATGTGTTTTTCACGGAGATCGAAACCGGCGATCCTGTAAATTATGTAAACCAGTTTCTCAAAGGAAAGGCCGTCTCCCTTTCTTCGGAAAGAAAAGAAGACGGCACGGTGATCGTTCACGCCGATTGCGACGGACTGATCCAAAAATTCATTTTTACACCGGTGTAGCGACCTTACCGGCTACCAGCTTCCGCACACCCCGGTATGCCCAGTAAGCGCCGGTGGTAAAGAGAATATCCATTACGGTCACGCACAGCACATAGAAGATCTTTGCCGCCAGTACGCCTGTAACACTTTCCACCGCCTGCCGCAGGCTCTCCAAAGGCGGAATGTTGCACTGATAGAAGTTATTATAATTGGTTTCCAGCAGCTGTGCCGCCGTTGCAGACACCGCACAGAAGCACACAATGAAGATAATAACAGCCTTTACCTCACCCTTTTTGGCAGGCGTGTGCAGATTTAGCGTAGGGATCAGCAAAAATCCCAGCATAATAAGGATATGTACGGTCACGGTGTGGAAATCCAGAAAGTTCTTGAAATAATCCCGCACATTCCAGTCTCCGAAGATCAGATTGGGATAGATGATCATCATCAAAAACTCCGCGCTGCACAGTGCCGCAGTAATGCCGCCCACCTTATCCATATGCTTACCGCGATAGAAAGCCATCACCGGCAGCATAAAAATAAAGAGCGAGCAATAGTGCAGCGGAATGTGGTACAGATCATAGCCCCGGGAAAAGGATGTGACCTGCTTGCCGATCTCCAAAAGGACGACCAGCACCGCAAGGATCTTCATCGGGAGCATACGGGTCTCAAAGCTTTTCTTGCCGATGGTAACGCGAAGCGCCCAGCATAACAGGAGCATCACTGCCAGCGAGGGCAGCACGGTAATTGCGTGTTCTTTTGTCCAAAGCTGCATAACAAAATCTCCTCTTTTTATTTTTCTCCTCTATCTTAACAAATACTTAATATATTTGCAACTATTTTTTAACGGAGTTTCTATGATTTACCAAAATATCTTACCGGGGCGCTTCCTCTCACGCCCAAACCGCTTTATTGCCCACATTGAAATCGACGGACAGGACACCGTCTGCCATGTAAAAAACACCGGCAGGTGCAGAGAGCTTCTGACCCCCGGCGCGTCTGTCTGGTGTGAAAAATCCGATAATCCCGCAAGAAAAACCCAGTACGACCTCATTGCCGTCCAAAAAGGGGCGCGGCTTATCAATATGGACTCCCAAGCCCCCAACAAGGCCGCACAGGAATGGCTCGCAGGCGGTGGACTGGGCAGGATCGAAAACCTCCGGGCAGAGACCTACTACGGAAGCTCCCGGTTCGATTTCTCCTTTGAAAAGGGCGGAAAAAGGTGCTTTTTAGAGGTAAAAGGCGTCACATTAGAAAACGGTGGTATCTGCGCATTTCCCGATGCCCCCACCGAGCGGGGCACGAAACACCTGCGGGAGCTGACCGCCCTTGCAAAAGAGGGCTTTGGCGCCTATGTGCTGTTCGTCATTCAAATGTCCGATGTGTCCTATTTGCACCCCAATGACGATACCGACCCTGTCTTTGGCGCAGCCCTCCGGGAAGCCGCAAAGACAGGTGTCCAAATTCTTGCTATGGACTGCCTTGTGACTTCGGATACTATGACCATCCAAAACCCCGTAGAGGTAAAATTATAAAGGCTGAAAAAGGCCCCCTTGTGTAAAGGGGGCTCCGCAAAGCGGTGGGGGATTGATACAACCCCTCCGTCAAAAATCAAAGATTTTTGATACCTCCCCTGTGTAAGGGGAGGCTTTATACGGTTTTCAATATTTCTTCCAGCTCGGTGACGCTCTTGATTTCAAAATCCGGTTTGCTTTCCGGGGGCGCGGTCTTTCCCTTGGGGTTGACCCAGCAGGTATAGATCCCCGCATTTTTTCCGCCGCGGATATCGGAGCTGAGGCTGTCGCCCACGATCATCGCTCTTTGGGGATTGAAGTCGTTTATCCGTGCAAAACAGGCATCAAAATAGGCTTTATCCGGCTTATTTGCTCCCATTTCCTCCGAAATAAAAATATCCTTAAACAGCGGCGCAAGCTTTGCGCTGGCAATCCGGCTCTCCTGGACACGGCCGGCGCCGTTGCTGGCAAGGTATAGCTTATACTTTTTCGCAAGCGCTTTGACCGCCTCCTCCGCACCGGGCAGGAAATAATGTCCCTCGGAGAGATGATCCATATATCTTTCTGCTGTGGCTTTCGGGTCTGCCGTCACGCCCAGCGTTTCAAAAAGCTCTGCAAAGCGATGCCAAATCAGCTTTTCCCGCGTAATCTCCCCCAATTCCAGCATTTTCCAATGCCGGAGATTGATTTTACTATATAGATTGCAGTTTTCGTCTGTCGGCTCTATTCCTGCGCCCGATAAGGTTTTGCGGATCGCCACCGATTCCTGCATATGAAAATCCAAAATAGTATCGTCTAAATCGAGAAACAGAAATTCAATCACTGTTTTTTCTCCTTACAATCGCATTAGCAATCTCGGCAAACTGGGCGATCGACAGCGTCTCACCGCGAACCGTTGCAGGCAGCCCGCAAGATTCAATAATCTCTCCCGCCCCGCTCTTTCCCAGCTCCGGGAAGCCGGAGGCGAGACCGTTTTGCAGGGTCTTTCTGCGCATGGCAAAGCTGGCCTTGACCACACGGAAGAAGGTGGCCTCGTCCAAAATCTCCCACGGCTTTTCCTGCCGTGTTTTTAAGGTAATGACCGCAGAGGTTACCTTGGGCTGGGGCAAAAAGCACCCGGCAGGCACATCAAATAAAAGTTCCGGTACTGAATAGTATTGACAAAACACCGTAAAGGCGCTGTAGTCTGCCGTGCCCGGCTTCGCCGCGATCCGCTGCGCAACCTCTTTTTGTACCATAACCGTCACCGATTCAAAGCATTCCGCTTCCAAAAGGGCAGACAAAATAGGAGAAGTAATATAGTACGGCAGGTTGGCGCAGGCCATAGGACGAAGACCGGCAAATTTCTCTTTCACCAAAGCCGCTACATCTTGTTTCAGCACATCATCCCAAATGATCTCCAAATTCTCAAATTCGCCTACCGTCATCTGCAGAATTGGCTTCAGGCGCTGATCCAACTCCACAGCGCAGACCTTTTTCGCCCGCAGACAAAGCTGCTGGGTCAGCGGTCCGATGCCCGGACCGATTTCCAAAACGCCGGCGGTCTCGTCCACACCGGCATCCTCCGCGATCCGCTCCGGTACCCACCGGGAGATAAGGAAATTCTGTCCCTTTGCTTTGGAAAAATGAAAGCCTTGCTCCGCAAGGAGGGGCTTCATAATATGAATATCACAAACATCGATCATAGTCTATCCGCCTTTCTGCTCTTATTATAGCAAGGTTTTTCCTTTTTTCAATAGGGATTGACACCCACTAAATTTTGTGTTATATTTTACCCGTTAAAGGCTGTGAAAAAGACACATCCCCCTTGTAAGACGCCCAGAGAGGAGCCGGTTTTGGTGCGACGGCTCTGCATCCCTGCAAAGGAGATACCACTTTTGAGCCGAGGATCGGAAATGGCCCTCCGGGTGCGCCCGTTAAAGCGTCAATGAGTGGCTCTGTTACAGAGCAACCAGGGTGGAACCGTGGAATACTTTGTATCCCACCCCTGATTTTTCAGGGGTGGGATTATTTTTTCTCTCCCCAATCAAAAAGGAGGAATTTTTATGGAAAACGAAAACCTGTACACCTTTGAAAACCCCGAGTACCGCAAGACCTTTTGGCACACCAGCTCCCATGTGATGGCACAGGCCGTCAAGCGGCTGTGGCCTGAGATACAGCTTGCCATCGGCCCTGCCATCGATGAAGGCTGGTACTACGACTTTGACGCGCCCTTTACCTTCACTCCCGACCATCTGTCTCAGATCGAAGCGGAGATGAAGAAAATCGTCAAGGAGCGCATCCGCATCGAGCGCAGCGAGCTGCCCCGCTCTGAAGCGCTGGCTTGGGCAGACGCGCAAAATGAGCCCTATAAGCGGGAGCTGATCGAGGATCTGCCCGAAGGCGAGACCATCTCATTCTATACCCAAGGCGATTTTACCGATCTGTGCGCCGGTCCTCATCTGGATCACACCGGAAGACTTCGTCATAACGGTTTTAAGCTGACCAAGTCCTGCGGTGCCTACTGGCGTGGCGACAGCAATCGCAAGATGCTCCAGAGAATTTACGGTATCGGCTTCCCCAGCAAAGACGAGCTGGACGCTTACTTAGAGCGTCAGGCAGAAGCCCTGAAGCGGGATCACAACAAGCTGGGTCGCGAGCTGGAATTCTTCACCACCGTAGAGGAAATCGGTCAGGGTCTGCCCATTCTGCTGCCCAAGGGCGCAAGAGTGATTCAAACACTCCAGCGCTGGGTGGAAGACGAGGAGCAGAAGCGGGGCTACCTGCTGACTAAGACCCCGCTGATGGCAAAGAGCGATCTTTATAAGATATCCGGTCACTGGGATCACTATTTGGACGGTATGTTCGTTCTGGGCGATCCTCAGGATGAAACCAAGGAGTGCTTTGCCCTGCGTCCTATGACCTGCCCCTTCCAGTATCAGGTCTATCTCAACCGCGCCCGTTCCTACCGTGACCTGCCTATGCGCTTAGGCGAGACCTCTACCCTGTTCCGTAACGAGGACTCCGGCGAGATGCACGGTCTGATCCGCGTCCGTCAGTTCACCATTTCCGAAGGTCACCTTGTACTCCGTCCTGATCAGCTGGAAGAGGAATTCCGCGGCTGTCTGGAGCTTGCCAAGTACTGTCTGGACACGGTCGGTATGCTGGAAAACTGCACCTTCCGTTTCTCCCAGTGGGATCCTGCCCGCGCCGGCATCAAGTACGAGGGTACTGCCGAACAGTGGGAAGAAGCCCAGCGGGTTATGGGTGAGATTTTGGACAATTTGGGCGTGGAATACTCCGTCGGCATCGACGAGGCCGCTTTCTACGGTCCCAAGCTGGACATTCAGTATAAGAATGTCTTCGGCAAGGAAGATACCATTGTCACCATTCAGATCGATATGCTGCTTGCCCAGAAGTTCGGTATGGAATACACCGACTCCGACGGGCAGAAGAAGACTCCCTATATCATCCACCGCACATCCCTCGGCTGCTACGAGCGGACGCTGGCTTACCTCATCGAGCGCTATGCCGGCGCGCTGCCTCTGTGGATGATGCCCACCCAGGTCAAGGTCCTGCCCATCACCGACCGGACCCACGCCTACGCAAACGAGCTGGTTTCCAAGCTGGACGCCGTCGGTATCCGCGCAGAGAGCGACTGCCGCAGCGAAAAGCTGGGCTACAAGATCCGGGAGGCACAGTTAGAGAAGATCCCCTATATGCTGGTCGTTGGCGACCGGGATATGGAAAACGGCACCGTCTCCGTCCGTACACGCGGTGGCGAGGACTTGGGCGCAATGACCCCCGACGAGTTCATTGCTAAGTGCCTAATGCAGATCGCAAGCAAGTCTAAGGAAGTCTAATAAGCAAACCGGCATCGCAAGCGCGATGCCGGTTATTTTATACCTTTTGCTTCTTTTTGCTGCGCAGGATCTGCGGCAAGTACACAATGCTTAAATACACCGCCAGGATCGGCACGATCATATACATATACCAGTAATCATAAGGGATGACCTGCTTAAAAAGCACCAGCAGCGGATTTGCTGGAACGATGGAATACATATAATTGACCTGGATCAGCTCTCCGGCAGGATTCCGTATATTATTCGCCGCAAGATAGGCGTTCAGCCCGAGATTACAAAAATGTACACCGGTATAGATCAGCATGGTAATTGCCAAGGTGGACAGGATATATTTCGGGTGCTTTTCGATCATTCCCAAGGCAAACAGCAAAATCGGAATGCCGAATTCCAGCACATGGGGGAAATAGTAGAACACAAAGGTCCAGCTATTGAGTTCAAAATCCGCCTGCGCAGTATTGACTATCAATGCCGCCAATGCGCCCAAGCACCACACAAGCAGCATATTGCCTACGGTTTTATTCTTGGTAAACACCACAATGGGCAGCAAGATCGCATTGATTGAGCAAAGATGCAGGGGTAAGTACTCGATGGGAGAGCCCCAAGCTACCAGATTATAAATAATTGCGCCAATGCCGGCAAAGCTGAGTACCCCCAAAACTGCCGTCTGTACTTTTTTCGAAGCATTTCGCAAACCGAAATACAGACCTAAAACGATCAGCGCGCCCAAAAGGAGCGAGGCGATATGTACAACGCCAAAAGAACCCCATTTCATATGTAATTTCCTCTCTTTCTTCTCTTCCAGAATAGACTATATCATTTTTTCGGCCTTTTTTCAACCGTCATTTCACCGGGCGCATTTCCCCCTCCGTTGCATTTTGAGAAAATCTGCGCTATAATGCCATTATTCCCTGCAAAAGGAGTCCTTTATGGAAACAAAAAGACGGTATGCACCCATTATGACAGGCGCAGTCCTATTAACGCTAATACTGCTGGGCTGTGTTTTATATCATACCTTTTCTGTTCCTGCACAGAAATACATAGTTGCCTATATCCCCCTGGACAACCGCCCCGTCAATCAGGAGCGGGTTCACTATATGGCACAATCTGCCGACATTGCGCTGCTTATGCCCGAGGAAGCCCTTTATCGCACGGCGTTGGATCATATGCAGCCCAATCCCGACGGCTCCACCACCGGAAACCGAGAAAAACTGCGTCAGTGGCTGTTGGATGCTGATAAAAGCTGCGATCATTTCATCATATCTCTGGACCAGATGACCTCCGGTGGACTGGTGGGCTCCCGTTGGCTTCATAATGAAGATCTGACATTGGAATACCGTATGATCGACACCATACTGGCGCTGAGCAAAACTAACACCGTTTATGTATTTGATACGGTTATGCGCCTGGCGCCCACAGTAGGCTATCAGGGGTATTCGCTGGAGGATTATAATGCTCTCCGCGCCTACGGTATGGAAGCCCGCAAGACGCTATGTGCAGACGAGCTGACCCTCGAAAAGATCGCAGAAAGCTATTGCTTAGGGGCAGACGGTGCGCCCATCCAAACAGACATTTCCGCTGACAAGCTGGCACAGTATCACGCAGCCCGCGCCCGGAAGCTGAAGCTGATCGACTATGCCCTGCGGAAAGCAGATAACAATATTGACTTTTTCTTTATCGGTGTGGATGATTCCTCCCCGCAAAACACCATACAAAGAAATGAAATAAGCTATATAAACACTTTATTGGGGCAAAACGGCACATTGGGCGCGGCTGCCGACGAGCTTGCGCTGTGCTGTCTTGGCAGAATGATCGCGGAGCTGTACCATGTAGAGGTGCCCGTTCAGATCTCCTATTTTGGAGGTGGAGAAAATGTGCCTGCTGACGGCTTTGATATCGGCACCTTGGCAGAAAGTATGCAAAACCATTTGGATGCCCTCTCCGTAAAGAATGCAGAAAACGGACTGCAGGTCCTGTGTCTTACCCGCGGAAGCGGAGATACAGACCGGCATTCCCTTCTGGCAAGACTCAAGGAGAATCAAGCGGCCCATACCCCCACTGTTCTGATCGATGTTTCAGAAGCGCCCGAAGTACTGGCAGAAATGATCATCAAAGACACCTCTATCGATCTATGTCAGCTGCTTGGCTATTCCAGCTGGAATACCGCCGCAAATACCATCGGTCTTGCCCTTTCTCAGGGTGTCGGGCGCTATGCCTATCTGTCAGCTGTAGACCGCGCATCTCAAGACGCAAACGAAGGCTTCCTGCAGGCGATGACTTTTTCTTATGTGAAGGATATCAGCTACAAAGCTGTCCACCCCGACTTGGATGGTTTTTTAAGCTTTACGCATCCCTGCGCTCCCGCAAATATAACTGCGCGCCTAAGCAGCGGCAAGGTCATAACCGCCCTGAAGCCCTTCCGCGCAGAAGCGCAAGGCCGCGTTTCGGTATCCGATTTCCGTTACCCGTGGGAGCGCACCTTCGAAATATGCTTTGCTATCGACATTTCCAAAGGCTGATAAAAGAACACCGCAGATTTTCGTCTGCGGTGGCTTTTTGTCCTTGACAAACGGGTATTGCCGTGCTAAAATAGCGGAGCAACTGTATAATCTTATGGATTCGGAGTGATACCCAAGAGGCCGAAGGGGCTCCCCTGCTAAGGGAGTAGGCGGTCTTAAAGCCGCGCGAGGGTTCAAATCCCTCTCACTCCGCCAATAAAAAGACCACCCATCGGGTGGTCTTTTTATTGGCATTGGTATTTATGTGAGAGGGATTTGAAAGGCCGGCCTTGCCGCAGGCAAGGTAACCAAGTGTCCGGTGGACATTTGGTTTGGCCGTGGGAAAATCCTATGATTGACGGATGCATCCGGCAGGATGTGGACGGCAATCATACTTGCAGGATGAATACATCTTGCGGTAAGAAGTGACCACCCTATGGGTGGTCTTTTTGCTGGCTTTGGCATTTATGTGAGAGGGATTTGAAGATGTAAAATGCAATATGCCGGTGGCATATTGCTGCCACCAGTGCAAACACTGGTGGCTACTTTAATTTTCGCCTTGGGCGAAAATGCAAACAAATCCCTCTCACTCCGCCAAAAGGAAATAAAACGAACTTTGAGAAATCGGAGTTCGTTTTGTTTTTTATTACGGAGTTTTTCGGCATCACAATTCACCTAAAATAGTAAATATAGCCCGTAGCTTCTATATAAGGAGTTACGGGCTTTTTTATTTGTTTTTCACTACAAATGGAAATCCACTCTTTCAAGATAATAAGCTTTACTTTGTACCATTCCAAGTAAATTTTTTCTTACAGTAACGCGATAATAAAGAGTGACAGTTTTAAGTTCCCGGTAATCTTCGGAAACATTGTATCTATTGAATTGAACAAACCAATCTTCCCCTTCAATAGTAAACCGTGCATTTGTTCTGCTGTTCTCGTAATTATCCCATTCCGATAAATGCAGGCGACCTCTTCTTTGCCAAATGTCAGGATTGCTTTCCTCGTAATAATTCAGATTCCACGCGGAATAACCATCCCATTCAATTTGAGCATAATCGGTTACATATTCTGTTGTATTAATTTCAATAACCGATAATACTCCAACAATACAAAGAATTAAAATTCCAATAATAGCGACAACTGTTACAAGCCTTTGCTTCTTGACTATATTATCTTCAAGCGTCTTCGAATGCTCGTCGATAAGCTCTTCCCTCTGTACTAATTCATCAACGGATATTTCAAAATAATCCGCGATTTTCTGTAAAAACTCATTTGTAGGATATGCTTTTCCTGTTTCATATTTTGCTATCATAGAACGCGAAATAAATAACTCTAAAGCGAGTTCTTCTTGAGTTAATCCGCGTGCTTTTCGTAGGCTGCTTAATTTATCTGCTAACATCATAGTTACCTCACTTCACCAATTCACTTTCAATCATTATAGTATAAAACCCGCTAAAATCAATAAAAACAATGTTCTTTATGCTAAGGAACAATGTTCTTTAGGTAAAACATATAGATATAAGCGAAGAATGTCCTGCTAAGTTCAAACGTTCTCGCTTCTTCTCCGCCAACAAAAAGGCCACCCAACGGGTGGACTTTTTGCCGCCTTTGCGCCGCCTACGAACGCAAAGCCTTCCTCGACGGTCTGCAATATGGCGCACATTTGATAACAGAACTAAATGGATAAAGTAAGATCAGCACTGCCCGTAATATGCAGTGCTGATTCATTTAGTCAAATACATACATTCCAAACAAGCCAAGAAGGCCTTCGCCGCAGTCATATTCCATGCCGCAGGCATCTGTCAGCTTTTTGACAAAAATGCAATAAGCGGACATACAGGAGTATTTTAGATCGGGGAATTTGCAAGGTAGTCCCTGCGTTTGGGCGCAGGGGGTGCAGAGGGCACAGCCACTGGCTCCTACGATAAGACCGTCGTGACCTGCTTCACGCAACTTTTTTACTACACGGAGTTCGGCTGCATTATGACTCTTCTTTGCGTGTTTGATCGCCGGAATATCGGAATAATCGGCAACCTCCCAAATGGTCTGCAAAACAAGCGCTTTCTTGTGCGCCAGAATCCGCT
>SVLR01000033.1 GCA_015067785.1 Oscillospiraceae bacterium | reverse complement strand
ATCGCGCCACGGACATTCAGCCATACACCGGTGCCAATACCGTAGTAATTCTTCGTATCCGCAGGCGTATAGTTCACATGGAATGTCTGTCTGCCCGTTTTCGTCAAAACAATGCTCTCATCATACCATGTAAAGCCCTCCGGCAACGGAATGTCCTTTAACTGCTGACCCACATAGGCGAGCATTTCCTCCGGGGCCGTATACTCCGGCATTGCCTGCTCGATCTTAAAGTATGATGTTCTGGACTCCGACCCAACCGCCAGTGTCACAGTATACTCTCCAACATCGATAGGCGGCGCGCTGTAAGTAACCGTGTACTCGATTTCGCCTACAACCTCTGGGATATATTCGATCCGCTGACCGGTATATACATAGCTCTCAGGCTCCCGCAAGAACACGCTGCCTTCATAGCCACAGCCGCGCTTACAACTGACCGTGAACTTAAGACCAAGAATATCATAGGCTACATCATGTCCCAGCGCATCAGTATATTCATAGTCACAAGCGGTGCAAATCTTGCCCTTTTCACAGGTTTCTTCACCGCCCTCATGGGATTTTTGTAAGCTTTGGGCAGTACAGCCGTCATTGGAGCAAGAATAGATATGGCCCTCAGCATTTCCTGCAGGCTTATTGGTAAAGTCGTGGGCATCTTTGGCTTCTAACACGATCTCCGGGCAAAACAGACAAAAAACCGCTGTTGTGCAATCCCCGTCATCTTCTGCCGGTGTATGGGTGGTATGCGGCTCCGTAGGTGCATCTGTAGGTGTCTCCGTGGGTGCATCTGTAGGTGTCTCCGTGGGTGCATCTGTAGGTGTCTCCGTGGGTGCTTCTGTGGGATTCTCGGCAGGCTCGCCGAAGCAAGCGGTCAGGCTTAGTGCCACAGTCAATGCCAGCAAAATCACAATTAGCTTTTTCATGCTGTTTCCTCCTTATCCCGTAATCCTTTTTACACGATCTGTAAATATGTATAGCTTTGGGCAAGACCGTCTAATGTGAAAATTAATCTTTTCATTATGTAGTCCTCCTTATGATAGTAATTTATGGTTTGCAGGAATAACCCTATCTGTAATTTATAGTTCGTAATTTGCAATTTATAATTATGTTTATTTCTTTTTTTTGGCCTTTAACCTTTCCTCGTTAACTCTTGCCACATATTCCGGGAAGCCAAGCAGCAGGTCGTGGCCCAAGCTGCGGTAATCCATAGACAGCACCTTTTCTATTTTCATTTTCCGGGTTTCCTCCGGTATGCCGAACAGGTACAAAATAGTATCCAGTGTCTTTTCGATCTGTACTTCCAGAGGGGTCTCCGCCTCTCGGGTCATAATGGTAGCATATTCAATGCCGGAGACAATATTCTCCGTTGCCACCCACTGCTGCTCTGTCCAGTCAGGATGGAAAGGAATGAAAATCCCACGGGTCTTCTCCGCATCATTCTCCCGGATCCGGGCGAGGGTCAGAGAAGAAGCATAGGCAGAGGCGTAAAAATCTCTTGCAACCTCACTTTCCTCACAGACTGCCGCAATAGCAGTCAGCTCCAGACAGTAAGCAAGCAGTGAGCTTTTGCCCTCCGAGATTTCCTGCTCCATCATGATCCGCTGATACTCGATCATCTCCTCTACCAGCTCTGCCAGCAAATGCTCCTTAGTGGGAAAATAGAAGGTAATATGACCGGGGCTCATCTCCAGATTCTTGGACAGTCGGTTAATGGAGCTTTTGGTGTAGCCCTCCTGGATAAACATCCGGGCCGCCTCCTGTGCGATGGTTCCTCTTGCATTGGGGAGTTTCTTGTAGATTTTTCCCATGGTTTTTTACCTCTCTTTATAGATTTGCTAATAGTATATATACTACATATACCAGATAAAACAGCATTTGTCAATAGGAAATATACAAACAAACGGGACTTTCCCTAAAATCCTTAAGGAAAGTCCCGTATATAGAATCACTTAAATGCTTTTTGATCAAGAATCAGCCCACTATAGAGAAACAGCGTATCCTTCCCCCCCATATCGATATACTGGGGAAGGGCATCCGGCATCACATAGCGGATATCCACCACATAAACGCTTTGATACCCTTGTACCAGCAGAGGGATGAGACTTGAACCGAAGGAGTCCCGGAATACCACCAGCTCCCGATCTATTTTCGCATTCGGATTGTCGATCCGCAGCAGCGCTTTTGTGCCGCCCAAGAACACATCGTAGCCGTCCTTTCCGCCGAATTTTTCCGGATTGTAAATGCCGGTATGCTTCCCGGTCTCATAATCATAGACGGTACAATCTGCCAGCGTATCATTTGTTAAATAGACGAGCGCATCCGGCTCCGGTGACATAGCGCTTTGTCCGTAATAAACGCCCTTGAAGCCTTCCAGCGTGTTTTTTGTATAATCCTTCCCCACCGGAACACCCAAAGCGGCACACAGCTTCTCCGCTACAGGCAACAGCCTTTCCTGCCGCCAATGGGTATCGGTACGGTAATAGCTCTCTAAAGAGAGCGCATCAAAAATGTCCACATACTGCGCCCCGGGTAACGCCGTTTGCAATTTTTGAATGACCGCTTCATAATCCGGCATCGGATACCCGTAGTCCCGACCCAAATAATAGTTTTTATCCGGCACAAGGCAAACATAAGTCTTTCCCGATACCAGCTTTTCATAGACATAGGAAAGTCTTTCGATGGAGCCGTCCACCAGTCCTTCGGTAAATTCCGGTGTGATTTTCGCAAAATAGCCGTCCTGCAGCGCAAGCCCGTTATTTTCTTTTAATCCCAGCACCTGATACTGAAAAGCCGCTTTCAGACCACGGAATCTCTCCCGCAGCGGAAACTGGTCTACCGTAAAAGCATCGAATTTTTCGATCACCGAGCCATCAAACAGTCCCTTTGCTGTAATATTTTCCGGGAACTGTGCCAATGGCCGCCGTTCGCTTTCTGACTGCGCCCTGGGATTCAGTCCGGCGCAAATACACATCGCCACGAAAAAGGCGGTAAAACACACATAGGTCAGTGTGACGATAAAGTTTTTCGTTTCTTTTCTCATAGCTTAAAACCTGAAATACAGGAAGGGGCTAAAGGACCCATCCACAAAATATGCGGTCACGATCAGCAGCACCGCCACCAAAAATACCGGCTCCAAAGCATCTGCTACCCAGCCGCTCCGGCTGTTTCGCACTTTCTCTACCGCTATCTTAACAAGAGGCGTTGCTCCCAAAATGCCGAGGATCAGCGGCAATCCATAGCTGCGCAGATAATATCCGGTCTCTCCCGACCACAAGGGCAGTCCTTTCAGGAAGAACATATTACCGAGGTCGTCAAGCATCCCGGAAACACCGTTTCCGCTGAAAATCACAAAGCTAACTAAGATCACCAGCGTTACATAGATATGGGAGCAGAATTTTGGCAAATGGATAAACACCCGGTTATACCAAAATTTTTCCAGCACAAGAAAGACCGCAAAATAAAGACCCCAAATAATAAAGGTCCAGTCTGCGCCGTGCCAAAAGCCGGTCAAAAACCAAACAATGGCGATATTTCGCAGCCAAAAGAGGGTATTTACCCGGTTGCCCCCCAGCGGAATATATACATAGTCCCGGAACCAAGATCCAAGGGAAATATGCCACCGCCGCCAAAATTCCGCTACACTTTTGGAGATAAAGGGATAGTTGAAATTTTCCAAAAAGTGGAAGCCGAATATCCTGCCAAGACCGATGGCCATATCGCTATAGCCGGAAAAATCAAAGTAAAGCTGCAGGGACGCCGCCACTGCGTAGAGCCAATAACCGGCCACCGACGGATGGGGCATAGTGTGCAGTGTGCTGGCAAATGCGCCTAATGTATCTGCGATCAGCACCTTTTTCCCAAGTCCCACCGCAAACCGGCGGATGCCGGTGGCAAAGTTCTCCAAATTATGCTGTCTTCCCTCCAACTCCTCCGCCACCGTGGTGTAGCGCACGATGGGACCGGCGATCAGCTGGGGAAACAGCGTCACATAGGTGGCAAGCTTTATATAGCTCCTTTGCGCCGGTGTTTCGCCCCGATATACATCGATGGTATAGCTAAGGGTTTGGAATGTATAGAAGCTGATGCCGATGGGCAGCGCCAGCTTCAGCAGCGGAATATCACTATTAAAAATACTGTTTACATTGTTGATAAAGAAGTCTGCGTACTTAAAAAAGCCCAGCGCCAGCAAGCTGCCCGCCACCGACGAGAAGAGAAAGACTTTTCCTAATTTCCCACCCCGATATTTTTCGATCAGCAGACCGTGGGCATAGGACCATAGGGTAGAGCCTAACATCAAAAAGGCATAGACTGGCTCCCCGTAAAAATAAAATCCAAGGCTAAACAGCAATAAACATGCATTTTTCAGCCGAAAAGGCAGGATAAAATAACATATCAGCACCAACGGCAAAAAATAATATAAGAAGCTAATACTGGAAAAAAGCATATCCTGCCTCCTTTCAGACTTCACAATCCCCCATCAGGGACACATTACAAAAAACACGCGGTTGCCGATGGCGCCGCAGGCCGTCTGTCCTGCTTCTACGCAAACATTCCACCGGGGATTGCAGTGATCTGTCAAGCCTTTTACAAAGGTTGCCGGATCGGTGCCATCCTCCAGCACAAACACATAACCCACAAAGGCGATAGAGCCGATCATCGGTCCATACATCGCCCCATCCCGGTAGCCGGTGATCCGATAATTATCAAAGCCGGCAAAAAACTCTGCATCCTTCTCCAGCTGCGTTGCTACACCGGAAAACTGATCTGCCAGGCTTGCCACCAACACGTCGGCAAGCTCTTGCGCTGTAGCTTCGGGTTTTTTGGTTATTTCCTGCTGGAACTGCGCCCACAGCTTTGCCGGAAGAGAATTTTCCGCCATCTGCGGCTTGATCACGCCGGCGATATCGGAACCGCTGGGCTCTGTAGGTGCGTCAGGTGTCCGGGCGCAGCCCTGAATCAGCACGCCGAATACCGACAGGGCCGCAACGGTCGCAAGAACACCCAATAAAAGCATTTTTCCGTTTTTCATTTTCCTTCCCTCTTTCATTCAAATGAATTCGTACAGATCATACCATTTCTATTTTTATCCAAAAATTCAAAATACTATACCTGTCCGCCCCTGCCTCTGTTGGCATAATCCCGGGGTCCTGCGCCGTAAAAGGACTTAAAGGACCGGTAGAAGTTGGCATAATCTCCAAAGCCGCACTGCCCGTATACCTCACCGGGCGGTGTTCCACCCTCCAAAAGCTCCCGGGCGTGCATCAGCCGACGGAACATAATATAGCGGTAAATCCCGGTACCCACGCGCTTACTGAATTCGTGGGACAGGTGGTATTTGCTCACATAAAAAGTACTTGCCAACTTCTCGAGGCTTAACTCCTCCGTATAATGGGCGCCGATATAGGACAGCACCTGATCCACAAGATCCGTTTCCTCCGCAGGAGCGGACCGCTTGTCCCCGGCAAGCACCAAACGGTTGACCTCCACCAAAAACTGCATAAGCAGCCCTTGGGCATATTGGCCGTTTCCAAAGCCGTCTCCGTAAAATTCACTCGCCAATTTTTCCAGCAGCCCCTGCAACTCTGCGCGCTGGACCTTATTGGGACGGAGATGGTTCGTATGGGTGGGCAGACGGGTATCGAAGCAGGCCGCCAAATCCATTCCCATCGCAGATAATTCCGCCAAATAGCCCCTGTCGATCCACAGCACCAACCGCTCATAGATGGTATCCCGATCGATCAGCGCCTGATGGAGCTCCTGGGGATTAATGAGCAGCATATCTCCCGGCTTCAGGGTATGGGCGCGGCCTTCTACACGAAAGCTGACCTCGCCGCCCAAAAGGAAGTATATTTCAAAAAAATCGTGGTGGTGGACCTCCATATTTCCCGGGCTTCGCTCCCGGTAATGGAACACCTCAAACTGCTTATTTTTCATGCTTTGCCGATGTTCAAATTTTTGGATTTTGCCCGACATAGCTTTTCCCGCCTTTCTTTTCCTATTATATCGCAAGATTTACAATGCGTCAAACAATAATTACAATTTTTATTGCGTTTAT
Source organism: Oscillospiraceae bacterium (assembly GCA_015067785.1). Classification (GTDB taxonomy): domain Bacteria; phylum Bacillota; class Clostridia; order Oscillospirales; family Oscillospiraceae; genus Faecousia. The sequence goes on along the minus strand of SVLR01000033.1, from coordinate 18,051 downwards.
TTTGCGTTATACTAAGTTCATCTTAATGAGGAGGGGCAAACAATGCCGTTTTTGACAGAGAACTTTCTCCTGCAGACCAATGTGGCGCAGGCGCTGTACCACAACTACGCAAAAAAGATGCCCATTTACGATTATCATTGCCACATCGACCCCAAGGACATTTATGAGGACCGCCGTTTTGAGAACATTACCCAGGTCTGGCTTGGCGGTGATCACTACAAGTGGCGGATCATGCGCAGCAACGGTGTTTCTGAGCACTATATCACCGGCACCGCATCCGACCGGGAGAAATTCCAGAAATTTGCGGAAGCCCTTCCCCGCTGCATCGGCAATCCAATGTACCATTGGTGCCATCTGGAGCTGAAGAACTATTTTGGCTACGAGGGTGTTCTCAATGGTGAGACCGCCCAGGAGGTTTGGGAGCTTGCCGAAAAGAAGCTCCAATCAGATGCCTTCTCTGCCCGCGGTCTGATCCGACAGAGCAATGTGGCAATGATCGGCACTACCGACGACCCCTGCAGCGATCTTCTGTATCATAAGCTTTTGGCAGAGAGCGGCTTTGAAACCAAGGTCCTGCCCAGCTTCCGTCCCGACCCGGCGCTGAATGCGCACAAACCCGGCTTTGCCGCTTATATTGAAAGGTTAGGCGAAACCGTTGGCAAAAAGCTCACCTGCTTTAAGGATGTTGCCGATGCGCTGACCGCCCGGATCGAATATTTCGATGCCTGCGGCTGCCGGGCAGCTGACCACGGTCTTGATTACGTTCCTTTCCGCAAGTCCTCCCCGGCACTTTTGGAAGGCATTTTTCAAAAAGCCCTCGCCAGCGGTACGCTTACCACCCAGGAAGCAGAAAGCTATCAGACTGCCCTGCTGCTCCATTGCGGTCGCCAGTACGCCCGTCTCGGCTGGGTAATGCAGATCCATTTCAGCTGCAAGCGCAATCCCAATTCCCGGCAGTTTGCCATCTTGGGTGCCGACAGCGGTTACGACTGCATTGCGCTGACCCAAAGCTGCGACGCGCTGCACAGCGTGATGGATGCCCTTGAAAAAGAGGGGCAGCTTCCCAAGACCATTCTCTATAGTCTCAATCCTGCCGATGATGCTTGGCTGGACACCCTGATCGGCGCTTACCAAAGCGATGAGATCCCCGGCAAAATCCAACACGGCTCCGCCTGGTGGTTTAACGACAACAAGACCGGTATGGAAAATCAGCTGACAAGCCTTGCCAATTTGGGCATTCTCGGCAATTTTATCGGTATGCTCACCGACTCCCGCAGTCTTCTGAGCTACGCCCGGCACGAATATTTCCGCCGGATCCTGTGTAACCTGATTGGTAAATGGGTGGAAAACGGCGAATATCCCGCAGATATTCCCTATCTCGGTTCCCTTACAGAAGATATTTGCGGAAATAACGCAAAGAGATATTTTAGTCTTTAAGGAGGTTCCTATGGCAATGCAAATGGGTTTTCGCTGGTACGGCGAAGGCAACGACAAAATCAAGCTTTCCGACATTAAGCAGATCCCCGGTGTGACCAGTATCGTCTGGGCGCTGCACCACAAAATGCCCGGTGAAATTTGGGAAGAGGAGGAGATCGCAGAGGTAAAGGCCCAGTGTGAAAAGTACGGCTTTAACATCGATGTAGTGGAATCCGTCAATGTCCACGATGATATTAAGATCGGTCTTCCCTCCCGGGATATGTATATTGAAAATTACAAGCAATGTATCCGCAACCTTTCTAAGTTTGGCGTCAAGGTTATCTGCTATAACTTTATGCCCATCTTTGACTGGACCCGCTCCAACCTCTTCCACGAGGTTGGCGACGGCTCCACCGCTCTTTTCTACGAAAAGGGTATGATCCAGGATGACTACAACGCCATGGCAAAGTACATACTGGACTTTACCGAAAAGTACAATATGTCCTTCCCCGGCTGGGAGCCTGAAAGAATGGCAAAGCTGGACGAGCTTTTCAAGACTTATGAGGGTGTTGACCACGAAAAGTTGTGGGCAAATCTCAAATACTTCCTGGAAGCCATTATGCCCACCTGCGAGGAGTGCGGCATCAAAATGGCCATCCACATGGACGATCCCCCATGGGATATCTTCGGTCTGCCCCGTCTCCTTATCAACGAGGAAAACATTGACCGCTTCCTGAAGATGGTAGATCATCCCTGCAACTGTCTGACCCTTTGCTCCGGCTCTTTAGGCGCAGATCCCAACAACAATGTGGCAGACATCGTCCGCAAGCATTGCGACCGGATCGCCTTTGCCCACATCCGCAATGTTAAGCACTTCGAAAACGGTGACTTCTCCGAGGCATCCCACAGAGACTGCGACGGTGATACCGGTATTTTGGATATTCTGAAGGCTTACCACGACTGTGGCTTTGAGGGCTACATCCGCCCTGACCACGGCAGACATCTTTGGAACGAAGGCCCGGGCAATGTCCGTCCCGGCTATGGCCTTTACGACCGGGCGCTGGGCATTATGTATATGCTGGGCGTTTGGGATATGCTGGATAAACTGGCAGGTAAGTAAAACCTTTGTCATCCTGAGCAAGCGTCAGCGCGTCGAGGGATCCGTCCTTTAAAAAGAAAACGGATTCTTCGACTCCGCACTTTCGTGCTCCGCTCAGAATGACACCCTTAATTATTTTTTTGGAGGTAAATATTATGATGAATCTTCCCCTGAATGTTGACTTTTCCGGTAAAGTTGTTGTGATCACCGGTGCCGGCGGTGTTCTGTGCGGTGATATGGCGCGGGCTTATGCGCAGGCAGGCGCAAAGGTCGCTGCGCTGGACCTGAACGAAGAAGCTGTCCTGAAGCTGGCAGCCGAGCTGACCGCCGAAGGCTTTACCTGCGTCGGATACAAGGCAAACGTCCTGGATCCCGTTGCCCTTGAAGAAGTGCATCAGGCAGTTCTCCGCGACTTAGGTCCCTGCGACATTCTTGTCAACGGTGCCGGCGGCAATAACCCCCGGGCAACCACCGACAACGAGTATCAGCACGAAGCCAAAGAAGGCGGCAAGTCCTTCTTTGATCTTGATCCCAACGGTGTGGACTTTGTCTTTAAGCTGAACTTCCAAGGCACTCTGCTGCCCACCCAGACCTTTGCCAAGGATATGGTGGCTCGCAAGTCCGGCAACATTATGAACATCTCCTCTATGAACGCCTATATTCCGCTGACCAAGATCCCCGCATACTCTGCCGCTAAGGCCGGTATCTCCAACTTCACCCAGTGGCTGGCCACCCACTTTGCAGGCACCGGCATCCGTTGTAACGCCATCGCTCCCGGCTTCCTGGTCTCTAACCAGAACCGTGCGCTGCTCTTTAACGAGGACGGCACACCCACCGCTCGCTCCGCCAAGATCTTAAACGGCACCCCCATGGGTCGCTTCGTTGACTCTGAGGAGCTGCTGGGCGGTCTGTTCTTCCTGACCGACGACAAGGCCGCCTCTGCCATTACCGGCGTGGTACTGCCCATCGACTGTGGCTTTGCCGCTTACTCCGGCGTGTGATCGGGAGGGTAGAAAATGACTGTACTGGAAAGATTTGCCCGTGTGGGCATCGTGCCCGTTGTTGTCCTTGATGATGCCAAGGACGCGGTCGCTACTGCAAACGCAATGCTCGCCGGTGGCGTAGATGTGATGGAGATCACCTTCCGCACCGCTGCCGCTCCCGATGCCATCCGCGCTGTCAGCGAAAGCTGCCCCGATATGCTGGTGGGTGCCGGCACCATCCTGACGCTGGAGCAGTGCAAGAAGGCTGTAGAGATGGGCGCAAAGTTCATCGTCTCCCCCGGCTTTGATGCAGAAGTTGTGGGCTGGTGTGTAGAAAACAACATTCCCGTGACCCCCGGCTGTGTCACCCCCACCGAAATCACCGCTGCCCTCAAGTTTGGTTTGAAGGTCATTAAGTTCTTCCCCGCCAATATTTACGGTGGGCTCAGCGCAATGAAGAATTTGGCAGCCCCCTTTGTGGGCATTAAGTTCCTGCCCACCGGCGGTGTCAATGCCGCCAACATCCGGGAATATATTGACGCCCCCTTCATCCACGCAGTAGGTGGCAGCTGGGTCTGTCCCAAGGCGGACATTGCCGCCGGCAATTTCGAGAAGATCACCGCACTTTGCGCCGAGGCCCGTCAGGCTGCTTTCGGTTAATATCGGTTAAGGAGAATAAAAATGGCTAAAATTATTACTTTCGGCGAGCTGATGCTCCGCCTGCAGCCCTATAACTACGAGCGTTTCGTTCAGTGTGACCATGTGGAGTTCACCTTTGGCGGCGGCGAAGCCAATGTTGCCGTATCTCTGGCAAACTACGGCTTAGATGCTGCTTATGTCACCAAGCTCCCCACCCATGCCATCGGTCAGGCGGCTGTCAACTCCCTGCGCCGTTACGGTGTAGATACCACCAAGATCGTCCGTGGCGGCGACCGGGTTGGCATCTACTTTAACGAAAAGGGTGCTTCTCAGCGCGGCTCTGTCTGTATCTACGACCGGGCAAACTCTGCAATCGCCAAGGCTTCCGCATCCGACTTTGATTGGGAAGCCATCTTTGAGGGTGCCGAGTGGTTCCACTTCACCGGCATCACCCCCGCCCTGGGCGGCGAGCTGGTAGAGATCTGCAAGCAGGCCTGCAAGGCAGCCAAAGCCCGTGGCATTAAGATCTCCTGCGACTTAAACTACCGCGGAAAGCTCTGGACCCGTGCAGAAGCCCGGGATGCCATGACCGAGCTGTGCCAGTATGTGGATGTGTGCATCTCCAATGAGGAGGATGCCAAGGATGTATTCGGCATCGAAGCCGAGGCTACCGATATTTACGGCGGCAGCCTTAACCACGAAGGCTATAAGTCTGTTGCAAAGCAGCTGGCAGACAAGTTCGGCTTTGAGATGGTTGCCATCACCCTCCGGGAGAGCCACTCCGCATTCGACAACGGCTGGAGCGCAATGCTCTACAATGTAGCCAAGAACGAGTACTGCTTCTCCAAGAAGTATGACCTGCACATCATCGACCGTGTTGGCGGTGGCGACAGCTTCGGCGGCGGTCTCATTTACTCCCTGCTCACCGGCAAGGACACCCAGGCAGCCGTTGAGTTTGCAGTAGCCGCTTCTGCCCTGAAGCACTCCATCGAAGGTGACTACAATATGGTCACCGTTGCGGAAGTAGAAAAGTTAGCCGGCGGCGACGGCTCCGGCCGCATCCAGCGGTAAAACGGATAAAAAAATCAGGAAGGTTTGTCCTTCCTGATTTTTTATTATATTTTGCCATCCTTTAGGCTTTGGAACACATTGCTGGCAGCTTCCTCCAAAAGCCGCTTGGCGTTGTCCTTTTGCATCGCCTCCTGCAAGGAGCACTGTCCGTACCAAGCGGCAGCGCAGGCAGTAAAGCCATAGTGCTCCCAATCACGAAAACTTTCGTGAATGCCGCCGCCAAGCGCAATGACCGGTACTGCATATTTTTTCGCCAATGCCGCAACACCCGCCGGCGCTTTTCCCATCAGGGTCTGGTAATCCAGCCGTCCCTCTCCGGTAACTACCACATCCGCTTCCCGGATATGGTCTTCCAATCTCAGCATATCCAGCACAAGTTGGATACCCGGGGTTAATTCACCGCCCAAAAATGCGGCAAAGCCGAAGCCTAAGCCACCGGCTGCGCCGGCACCGGGCATATCCGGGTCAATGTCCGGGTACATTTTTTTGCAAAGCGCAGCGAAAGCAGACAGGTAACCGTCCATCTCCCGAACGCAATCAGCATCTGCACCCTTTTGGGGTCCGTAAATGGCACTGCAGCCCCGGTCACCGCAAAGAGGATTGTCCACATCGCAGGCGATACGGAATCGGCATTCCTTCAATATTGGGTTTCCACGATCTTTTTGTATCTGCCGGATCTTGCCCACACCGGCAGCACCGCAGGGCACTTCCTCTCCATTTTCATCCTGAAAGGAGAAGCCCAAGGCCTGCAGCATACCCACACCGCAGTCATTGGTGGCACTGCCGCCAATGCCGATAAGAAAATCCCGGCAGCCCTTTTCCGCTGCGTCTAAGATCATCTGTCCTACACCGTAGGTAGTGGTACGCATTGGATTCCGTTCTTCCTTTTTTAGCAATGGCAGACCGGCAGCCGCGGACATTTCCATAATCGCTGTACCGCCTACGATGCCATAGACTGCCTCTATATCCCGCCCTAACGGGTCTTTAACAACTACCTTTTCAAAGCGTCCTCCCATTCCGGGTACAAGGGCAGCTACCGTTCCCTCACCGCCGTCAGCAATGGGGAATATCTGTGCATTTCCCTCCGGAAAGACCTGCAAAAAGCCTTTTTCCGCCGCCCGACCTGCCTCCAGAGAGGTAAGACTTCCCTTGAAGGAATCAATGGCAATCACCACCCGCATACGATCTGCCTCCTCGTCTCAAAGGTTCTTTCCTTCATTCTATCAAAGCACCGACAAAAAGCAAGAGAAAAATGCACCGTTCAAGTATTCCTTGAACAGTGCATTTTTTATCCTGTGTAGGCATCGTATATTTTCTGCGCATCCGCAAACCTGTCTTCTCTGTTTTGACAGCCGAAGATGCCAATTATAATCGTCTCTCCCTCCACACAGAAGCTTGCCAGCAGACAGCCGCCTGCGGCTTTTGTGTGACCGGTCTTCATACCGAAGGCGGTAGGGATATAATAGGGAGAGGTGGGATGGAGCAGGAAATTTGTATTGAGCCATGGGCTGTCCAAATGGGGCAGCTTTACGCCCGGTGTTGCCTGCCGCATTGCCATCACTTCCCGCAGCGTCGGCTGCTGCAGTGCCAAAGCGCCCACCTTCCGCATATCCTCAGGGGTGGTATAGTGATCTTCGTGGTGGTAGCCGTCAGGATTTACGAAATGCGAGCCGGTAAGTCCCAAACGCCCGGCAGCTGCATTCATCTCGTCGACGAAACGGGCAACCGCCTTCGTATAGGATAGCTTCGGGTCGTTTTCCAGTTTCCTGCCCACCGCCGCAGCAAGGGTCATAGAGGCATCGCTGCCGCTGCTGAGCAGCATCGCCTGTACAAGCTCCCGGACCGTTAGTGTCAGTCCCGGTCCGAGACCTGCCTTGGAGGAATCCCACGGAACGGCATACACCTCGTCACCCGTGGTTATTTTCGTTTCCGGCTCCAAGTACAGCAGCGCCACATAGGTAGAAAACAGCTTCGTCAGGCTTGCCGGGTAAATGCGTTCCTTTTCATCGCCCTTAAGCATCAAAAACTGCTCCGTCTCCACTATGTAGAGAAAGCTATGCTTTGCGGTTAGTGACAGCTCCGGCATTGTAAGGGGCGGCTCGGTAGGAGGCTCCGTGGGTGGCTGCGTCGGCGGCTCGGTAGGGGGCTCCGTTGGCGGCTGGGTAGGTGCAGCCGTTTCCGACGGCTCCGTGACTTCCGGTAAGAGAAGCGCATTGAGCCCCAAGCCGATCCCCAGCAAAAGGCCTACAAAGACCACACCGCAAAGAACCGCTATGGATATGCGTAGTACTTTCTTATCTTCCAACTTTCATTTCTCCTGTTTCGTGCTCAGTCCAGCGCAAAGGCAAAATAGCCGGGCGCAGAAATATCCTCGCATCCCGCGCGGTACATGGCAAACGGTGCTTTCCCATCAACAAAAACCTTTGCAGACGGGATTCCTAATGCTTGCAAAATACCGGGCAGAAGACTTCTGTCTCCCAAAAACTCCGGGAATATCCACTGGCCTTCGTGTTCATAGCCTGCCAAAAGCCAGTTTTCACCACCGTAAAAGCAGTACATCTTTCGCAGAAGAGGCAATGTCTCCCCCTCCTGCAAAACGCCGCCCTTGGGCAAAAGCTGCCGTCTTTTTTCCATATAGGCATCTGCAGACAGTTTCTCTGCCGCCACCGGCGCTCCCGCTGCGCAGCAAAGGATCTCGTCCATACCGCCAAAGTTTTTATAACCCATCCGGGCGTAAAATTCCCGCAGACCAGCATCAGCCGGTACAAGAACAGTCGTTTTACCCATTTTATCCATTTCTGCGTGGAGCTTCCCCATCAGCGCCCGGCAAATTCCTTTCCCTCGGTGTTCCTTTTGGGTGGTTACCGCATAAACATAAACGCAGGCGTTTTCTTCCCATAGGCTGTCAAACCAGTAAAGAGCAGCAAGAACATTTTCTCCCTCTTTGACCGCCAGTGCCCGTGCAGGCGCAAAGGCTTCCCGAAAGAACAGATCCAAAAATTCCTCCGTATCAGAGAAGGCTTCCTTCCAAAGAGTGCGCAATGCGGGAATGTCCCTGAAATCCGGATGGTCAATAATCATAATCATCCTCCAAAAGGCATGCCCAGCTCTTTTCCACCATCCAATCCGGTTTATAGGACAGCTTTGCATGCCGCAGACCCGGGATACCCATATCGTCCTCTCGGTTCAAATACTTGACCGCGCCGTATTTTTCCCGGAGATACCGGGAGAAATAGTAATTGATGGCGGTATAGGCACCCTCTGTCTTTTCCAGCGCCTTTTCAAAATGGACATCAAATACCGTCTCCGACAGCGCAGACGCCAAACTCATTGCCACGCATTCTCCATCTACAAAAAGGCAGTACCCCTCCAGCTGCAGCTCCCGCCGTTTTTCCATTGCTTTATGGATCGCCGCTTTTTCCATGTGGTAATCCGCAAGAGGGTCATCCTGCTGACGAAGGCTGTACCACCTTTCGATCATTTCGCAGACTGCTGCGGCATTTTCGTCGGTGATGGGTTCTCCGTGGCTGTCTGGGTATAGGGAGAGAAATTTGTTCAAATGGTTTCTTTTTTTCTGATATTTCTTACCCTTCAGCTCTGCAAGGCCATGAATATCATATACATAGTCATAGCTATCCCGATCGGAATGGAAACGGAATCGGCCGGGATAGAGCTTTTCTACCGTCTCGCAGTCCTCTTTCATAAGACCGGTGAGACGGCAGGGGATCCCACGCTCCGCCGCATCCTGAATGATGGCATCCAGCGCAGTTTTCCGGTCTCCCGGTCCTACGGGAAACAGATAGACGCTTCTGCGGTTAAACTGGGAGAAGAACACCAGCTGGTCTGCCAAAAAGGTGCCCCTTTGCCGCCCCCAAAGATAGAGATTGGCAAAGCTATACTCACAGCCACGGTTGCCGCAGGCTGTGAGATAAGCATCATATTCCGTCTTCTTTATCAAATCAAAGGGTAAAAAATCAATCATATTTCCTCTTGTGTGCCTAAAAGCTCCATACAAAGCGTCAGTATTTTCTTATCCTGGAGGCTGTTTTGTATTTGCACCGCACCACCGTCCTCATTTAAGAGACCTGCCGCCAAAAGCTGCCGGTAGGTCTCCTCCGCAGTAATGCTGCTGCCATCGAAAAAGGCAACCTGTTCTCCCAAGACCCGATGGAGCGCCTTTTCTACAAAGGGATAGTGGGTACACCCCAGCACCAATGCATCTAATTTCCCGATATAAGGACGGAGCAAATTTCCCAAGTAAGCATCCGCCTCCGGGGTATCGTACTTCCCTGCTTCCACGATCTCTACCAAATTTGGCGCCGGGATCAGGGATATTTTCGCGTTGGGATAGGGTTCTGCCTGATACATAAACCGACGGCCGGCAATGGTTGCAGGGGTGGCAAGAACGCCGATATGTCCCTCAGGGAACTGAGAGGCCGCCAGACCGACAGAGGGCTCAATTCCCACCACGATCAGCTCCGGGTGATTCTTTTTAAGGGTCTCCATTGCCACCGAGGTGGAGGTATTGCAGGCTACCACCAAGGCCTTTACCCCTTGGTCAGCCAGCTTAGATGCCACATTGGAGGCAAGGGCAGTTACCTCCTCCGGTGTCCGGGTGCCATAGGGTGCATTGGCAGAGTCACCGTAATATAGATAATTTTCCCCGGGCATCTTATGTAGCAGCGCCCGCAACACGCTGATTCCACCCACACCGGAGTCAAAGACGCCGATGGGGTCTGTTCTTTTCGCCATTATTTCAATTCCTTCCTATGTACAGGAGAAAATTACTTTTCCCCTGCTTCGCATCTTGCCGGCGATACACTTGACAAATGTTCGGCAGTTTTCGAAGACCGCCGTCGCGATCACCGTTTTCTGCGTCATACTTGTCCGGTAGTAGCTTATCCCGGAATGCAGTTAATATACATTTTATTTATCCAAATGGACATGGAGATGGGGATAGGTCATATGGATGCCCCGGGCATCGAAAATTTCCTTGATGCGCTTATGGATCGCATGGTAATTGTCCCAATAGACATCATTATCGCTCCAGAATCGCAGCACATAGGAAATAGCGTGCTCGCCGTAAAGATCGATCGCCGCAAAGGGTGCCGGATCTTTTTTTACCGTCTGTAAATCTGCTGCCGCCAGCAATGCCGCCAGCACCTGTTCTACCGGCGCATCATAGGACGCGCTGACCTTGATCTCCGCACGGCGGCTGCCGTTTACGGTATAATTTACGATCTCTGCCGAGACCACCGCGCTGTTGGGAATGGACACTAACTTATTGTCGCTGGTGTTGAGCTTGGTATAGGTCATTCCGATCTCCCTGACGGAGCCGGTCTGTCCCGCGATCTCCACGAAATCACCGGAAGCAAAGGGGTGGGTATACAGCAGTGTAAAGCCGCCGAACACATTGGTCAGCAGATCCTGCACAGACAGAGAGATCGCCAATGTCAGCACCGATGCCAGTGCCACGACGCCGGTCACATCAATGCCCAGACTGGATGCAATAATGAGGCTCAGCAGAATACCCATTACGATCTTAATAACCGATTTGATAAGACTGTGGGCCGCCTTTTCCAATTGGCTCTTTTGGAGAATTTTATTTACGATCTTCAGGACGATCTTTATGATCGTCAGGCCCACAAGCAGCAAAATCGCAGCGGGCAGAAGATTTTTAAGTGCAAATGTACCTACACCTTTGGCGAGGTCTTCAAAGAATTCTTTCATAAGCTGTTGCCTTCCGTTTTTCTTTTATTATACCAGTTTTCCCGTCGTAATCAAGGGGATGCATAAAAAACCGGAGATTTGTTCACAGTTTTGTTGCTTTTTATTTGCATTTCCTTAACCAACCCCGTCGGAACTTGTTATATACTTTTGTTACAGGAAGCGCAAGGCTTCCCCTGATATCGCTTTTCTTTTCTATCTCTCTTCTTTTTATCCCTTTGGAAACGCCCACCGTGTAAACGGCGGGCGTTTTCATTGCTTTTTCAGTCCAAAAGATAATTGTGGGTCTCCGTCAGTCTTCCGTTCTGATAGTAACGGCGGGGTACCCGACGGGCAATGTTGCACAAAAACTCGTAATGGAAGCTGCCGGCAGCCTGGGCGATCTCCTCCACGGTAATGGTCTCATCTCCGCTTGTGCCTACCAGCACAGCCAGGTCTTCTTCCGTCACACCGGGGATATCTGTCACATCCACCATCATCTGATCCATACACACCCGGCCCAAGATCGGTGCCCGCTTCCCGCGGATAAGCACATAGAAACGGTTGCTGAGGCTGCGGGGATAGCCGTGACCGTAGCCCACCGGCAGTGTTGCCACCAAAGTAGGACGGGTCGTTGTAAAGGTGCCGCCATAGCTGATCTCGCAGCCGGCTTCCACCCGTTTAATATAGGAAATTTTACTGTACCAGCTCAGCGCGGGACGAATATCCGCCACAGCATCCATCATTTCCTCGCTGGGGCTATAGCCGTAAAGGACGATGCCTGCCCGGACCATATCTCCGTGTGTGGGCAACCGGAGCGCAGCTGCGGAGTTATTGATGTGGCGGTATTCTACAGAGACACCCGCCTTTTCCAGCTTGTCGCAAAACCCATCAAAAAGGGCTTTCTGGCGGTTTGTTTTCGAAAGCTCCCTTTCATCCGCTGTGGCAAAGTGGCTGAAAATACCCTCTGCCTGCAAATAGGGAAGCGCCGCGATTTTTTTACAAAGGGTGACCGATTCCTCGTTTGCAGGAAAACCGATCCGGTGCATACCCGTATCCACCGCAAAGTGGAAGGGAGCCATTACATTTTGCCGCTGTGCCTCTTGGGACAGTGCTACAGCATCCTCCCAGGTAAAGATCGCCGGACGGATCCCCTTTTCCACCAAAACCGGATAGCTTCCCCGGTCCGTGTGGCTGAGGATCAAAATCGGCACGGTAATTCCTGCTTTTTGCAGCTCCAGTGCCTCTTCCGGACAGGAAACGCCGAAAAAGCGGCAGTATGGAGCGATCGCTTTGGCAACTGCCACCGCGCCGTGCCCGTAAGCATCGGCCTTCACCACACCGCAGATCGCCGCACCGGTACGGCTCTTCACCACCTGCAAATTATGGCAGATGGCATCTAAGTCCACGGTCACATAATTTCCGTTCATTGTTAAGCGATCACCGTTCCGTCAGGATGGAACAGGGGCAGTTTTTCTAAATAGGTAAGATCTGCGCGATACTGGGCCTCACCCTCCACCAAGATTGCCATACGGCCTACAATGATGCCGCCGGCCTTTTCCACCAAGTTTTCCAGCGCGTGCAGGCTTTCACCGGAGGAGATCACATCATCGATAATGAGGATCCGCTTGCCCTTCATCTGCTCGGCATCTGCCTTGTCAAGGTACAGCGTCTGCTCCTTTGCTGTTGTGATGGAGCGGACGGTTGCGGAAAAAACATCCTTCATATAGAGCTTAGGTGCTTTCCGGGCAAGGAAATACTTTTTCGCATTTGTCTGGCGAGCCATTTCGTGAACAAGGGGGATGCCTTTTGCCTCAGGGGCGATCATATAATCATACTCCGGGGCTTTTTTCAGCAGCTCCCGGGCGCAGGCAACGGTCAGCTCCTGATCGCCGAAAATAACGAAGGCACCAATTGCCAGATCATCGGACAGCTTACAGATAGGCAGGGCTCTTTCCAGTCCTGCGATAGTCATACGGTATTCCATAAAGAAACACTTCCCTTCTTATATTACCTCTTTATTATACTGCGCAGAAGGAAAAAGTCAAGAAAAGGAGATATCTGCTGCCACTTTTCCTGCATTTAACAAAAAATTCATTTGCTATTTTCCTGTATTTGCCGTAAACTGTAAGTTAGCGTATTATAATGTTAAGGAGTTAGCTATGCTTTTGGATTCTCACGCCACGATCCTGCGGGACGCCAAAGCCCATTGGCAGCAGAACGCCGCCCATAACCGCAAGATCGTGCTTCTCTATGCGCTGCCGGCCCTGTCTCTGCCGCTGCTTGTTATGGCAATCAATCTTTTCTTGGATGCCCAGTTTGCCGGCACCGGTGGACTATCCGGAATCGGTATGCGAAGCGCCCTGGAAACCGCGCAAACGGTGTTAAGCAGCGCAATCTCTGTCCTGCTCCCCTTTTGGCAGCTGGGTCTTTTTTTCGCCGCTATGCGGATCAGCCGGGGCGCGCCCGCTCAGGCACAGGATCTTTATGAGGGCTTCCACCGCTGGGGCGCCGCCCTGCGGCTGCAGCTTCTTAGGGGCATGCGGTACTTTGCGGAAATACTGCTGGGTGTTTTTCTCGGCTCTTTGGTTTACTCCGTCACCCCCTTCTCTAATGGATTGGTGGAAGCGATCGCTGCCATTACGGAGGATCCCACACTGGCGAACATTTCCAGTCAAGAGCTTATGCTGCTTTTGGAGGAACGGCTCTCCTTTTCGCAATTGCTGCCGCCCTATCTTTTCTGCATTGCCGGTGCGCTGATTTTGACAGCGCCGCTGTTTTACAAATACCGGCTCAGCGATTATGTGCTTTTAAGCAGCGATAAACCCGGTGCTTTTTCTTCCATTTTCGAAAGCGCTCAGCTGATGCAAGGAAACCGCCTTTGGCTGCTGCGGCTGGATCTGCGCCTTTGGTGGTATTATCTATTGATGCTTTTGGCGGCGCTGATCTCCTACGGAGATCTCCTTTTGCCCCTTTTGGGCATTTCTCTTCCCTTCTCGGAAAACATCTCTATGGTCGTTTTCGTTCTGCTTTCCACAGCTGTGCAGTTTTTCCTGTATTACTTTTTCCGTGGGCGAATAGAGACTGTCTACGCCTGCGTTTATGAAGCTCTGAAAAATAACGGCAAAGAGGAGGAAACCTCATGTTAAGACGCTTAGCCCGGTGTATCCGGGAATATAAATGGCCTACATTCCTCAGTCCTATATGTATGATCGGCGAAGTGGCTATGGAGGTACTGATCCCGCTGGTAATGGCGGATCTTTATGACTACGGCATTGTAGAGCAGAATATGACCGTCGTGGTCCGGCAGTCCATACTGCTGGTCATTTTGGCGCTGTGTTCCCTCTGCTTCGGTGTGGCTTCGGCATTTTTCGCCTCCAAGGCCTCCACAGGCTTTGCCAAAAATCTCCGCCACGATATGTTCCACCGGGTGCAGAATTTCAGCTTCAGTAATATTGACCGGCTGTCTGCCTCCTCCATCGTCACCCGACTGACCAGCGATGTAGCCAATCTGCAGATGAGCTTCCAGATGATGATCCGTATGGCTATCCGCAGTCCGATGATGCTGATCCTTGCGCTGATCAGCGCCCTGCGGATCGATGTGACGCTGTCCCTGGTCTTCTGCGCTGCCCTTCCTGTGCTGATTCTTGCGCTGTCCACCCTGGGTCCCATTGTTTTTAAGATCTTTGACCGGGTGTTCCGCACCTACGACAAGCTCAACAATACCGTACAGGAAAACATCCGGGGCATCCGGGTGGTAAAAAGCTTCGTCCGCGAGAAAAAAGAAATCGAAAAATTCACCGATGTCTCCGGCTCTGTTTACAAGGATTTCTGCAAGGCAGAACGAATCCTCGCCCTCAACAGCCCCATTATGCAGTTTTGTGTTTATGGCTGTATGCTGGCCATCTCCTGGTTCGGTGCCCGTATGGTGGTTGCCAGCGGCAACAACCCGGAATTGGGTCTGACCACCGGTCAGCTTTCCTCTATGTTTACCTATGTGACCCAGATCCTCTCCTCTCTTATGATGCTCAGTATGGTCTTTGTAATGCTGACTATGAGCCGTTCGCCTCTGAAGCGGTGCTATGAGCTGCTGATGGAGGAGCCAGATCTTGTCAGTCCCACAGAAAATGCCGTAGCGGAAGTCCCTGACGGCAGCATCGACTTTGACAATGTCTCCTTCCGGTACAGTGCAAAAGCAAAGCATCGGGCACTGAAGGAAATTGATCTGCACATTCCCAGCGGTGCTACTGTTGGCATTCTGGGCGTGACCGGTGCCGGTAAGACCACACTGGTACAGCTGATCCCCCGGCTTTACGATGTCAGCGAGGGCTGCGTAAAAGTCGGCGGCATTGATGTACGCAATTATGATCTGCAAATTCTCCGGGATCAGGTAGCTATGGTGCTCCAAAAGAACGAGCTGTTCTCCGGCACGATCAAAGAAAATCTTCGCTGGGGCAATCCCGACGCCACCGACGAGGAGCTGGAGCACGCCTGCCGTCTTGCCTGCGCCCACGACTTTATCGTCTCCTTCCCCGACGGCTATGATACCTATATTGAACAAGGCGGCAAAAATGTATCCGGCGGTCAGAAACAACGGCTTTGTATTGCCCGGGCTTTGCTGAAAAAACCGAAAATCCTCATTTTGGACGACTCCACCTCTGCGGTGGACACCCGCACCGATGCCCTCATCCGTCAGGCCTTCCGGGAGGAGATCCCCGGCACCACCAAGCTGATCATCGCCCAGCGGATCGCCAGCGTACAGGATGCGGATATGATCGTCCTGATGGAAAACGGTATGATCTTAGATGCCGGCTCCCACGGGGAGCTGATGGCAAGATCGGATGTTTATCGCGAGATTTATGAATCTCAGAAAAAAGGAGGGGATGAATAATGCCTCCCGTAAGAATGCGCGGTGACGGCCGCAAAGCAAAAAACCCCGGCAAAACCCTCCTTCGGCTGCTGGGCTATATGCGCAAATATATCCCCAATCTGCTGATCGTGCTGGTTTGTATCGTTGTGACCGCGGTTGCACAGACCCGGGGCAGCGAAAACTTAGGCACCCTTGTGGATGATTACATTCTCCCTATGGTTGCCAGCGGCTCCACGGATTTCGGTCCTCTGTTTCGGTATCTGGTAGGCATTGCCCTTTTATTCGGTGCCGGTATGCTCTCCGCCTTTCTCCATCAGTTTTTGATGGTAACGGTAGGTCAGGGCACCCAAAAGACCATTCGGGATGAGATGTTTACCAAAATGCAGCGGCTGCCACTGCGGTATTTTGATTCCAATACCGCCGGTAATCTTATGAGCCGGTACACCAGCGATATCGATACCCTGCGGCAGATGATCTCCCAGTCGATCCCAAGCTGCATCAGCTCCTTTGTGACCCTTACAGTCGTATTTATTGCAATGCTTCGGGCAAGCTGGATCCTGACGATTGTGATCTTATTTACCGTCAGCGCCATTTTGCTCGTTACTGTCAAGATCGTAAGCAAGTCCAGCAAGTATTTTATCGGTCAGCAGCGCTCTCTTGGCGCGCTCAACGGCTTTGTGGAGGAGATGGTCAGCGGCCAGAAAGTGGTCAAGGTCTTCAATCACGAGGACGCCAACAAGGAGGCCTTTGACAAGCTCAACGAGGAGCTTTGCAGCAACGCCTATACCGCCGGCAAGCTGACCAATATGATGGGCCCGGTAAATAACAACTTAGGCTATATTCAGTATGCCATTCTCGCCATTGTAGGCGGTATCATCGTGGTTGCCTCCGGCGGTGAGCTGCTGACACTTGGTAACCTGATGACCTTTATGCTTCTGAGCCGCACCTTCAACCAGCCCATTGCACAGATCAGCAATCAGATCAACGCCATTGTTATGGCACTGGCAGGCGCGGAGCGGATCTTTGAGCTGATGGATCAGGAGCCGGAGGTAGATGACGGCTATGTGACCTTGGTCAACGCCAAAATCGATGAAAAGGGCAATATCGAGGAATGCGCCCAGCGCACCGGCCGGTGGGCGTGGAAGCACCCCCATCAGGCTGACGGCACGGTGACCTACACCGAGCTGAGGGGTGACATCGTAATGGATATGGTGGACTTTGCCTATGTGCCGGAAAAGCAGGTGCTTTATGATGTAACGCTCTACGCCCATCCCGGTCAGAAGATCGCCTTTGTCGGCGCTACGGGAGCCGGCAAGACCACCATCACGAATCTTATCAACCGCTTCTATGACATCGCAGACGGCAAGATCCGTTACGACGGCATCAATATCAATAAGATCAAAAAGGCCGACCTGCGCCGAAGTCTGGGCATCGTGCTGCAGGAGACCAATCTCTTTACCGGAACGGTGATGGATAACATCCGCTACGGCAAGTTAGATGCCACCGATGAGGAGTGCATCCAAGCCGCGAAGCTGGCAAACGCCCACGATTTTATCGTCCGCCTGCCTGACGGCTATGACACCCTGCTGACAAATAACGGTGCAAGCCTTTCTCAGGGTCAGCGGCAGCTCATTGCCATTGCCCGGGCGGCGGTTGCCGATCCCCCGGTTATGATTTTGGATGAAGCCACCTCCTCCATCGATACCCGCACAGAAAAGCTGGTGCAGGACGGTATGGATAAGCTGATGCAAGGCAGGACCGTATTTGTTATTGCCCACCGCCTCAGCACCATTATGAATTCCGACTGCATTATGGTCCTCGATCACGGCCGGATCATCGAGCGGGGCACCCACGAGGATCTGATCGCCGAAAAGGGCACCTACTATCAGCTCTATACCGGCGTTTTCGAACTGGAATAAACCCCTTTTATGCACCAATAACCCCCCGATAACCCATAAAAAAAACGCACCCGATTCCGGGTGCGTTTTATACTGCAAATTAGTCAGCAACGTAGGGCAGCAGAGCGATCTGACGGGCGCGCTTGATAGCGGAAGTCAGGTCACGCTGATGGGCTGCGCAGGTGCCGGTGGTACGGCGGGGCAGGATCTTGCCGCGCTCGGACAGGTAACGGCGGAGCTTCGCAGTATCCTTGTAATCGATGCTGGTTGCCTTATCCACACAGAAAGCGCAGACCTTGCGGCGCTTCCGGGGATGAACACGCTGTTCGTTAGCCATTGGGTTTTACCTCCTTGTAAGCATTGTGAAAA
>SVLR01000032.1 GCA_015067785.1 Oscillospiraceae bacterium | reverse complement strand
ATCAGAATGGCCGCCGAGGTTACCGTGCCCTTTGGAAGCACATTATGAATGTTTCTTTGCCGGATCTGCACCGGCTCTATGACCTTTTGGATGTTCACTATGAGAAGTGGCTGGGTGAAAGTGATGCTCATCCCTATATCCCGGCAATGATCGAAGACCTGAAAACCAAGGGTCATGCGGTTATGAGCGAGGGCGCACTGGTGTTCCCCGTGGCAGAGGAAGGCGACAAAAAGGAGATCCCCCCCTGTATTCTCATTAAGTCTGACGGTGCTGCCATTTACGCCACCACCGACCTTGCGACGATGGTGCAGCGTATGCAGGACTGGGCGCCGGATAAGATGCTGTATGTAACCGATAAACGGCAGAATCTCCACTTTGAGCAGGTTTTTCGGGCTGCAAAGAAGTCCGGCATCGTAAAGGAAACTACTGTTTTGGAGCACGTGGGTCACGGCACGATGAACGGCAAGGACGGCAAGCCCTTCAAGACCCGTGACGGTGGCGTGCTGCGTTTAGAGCAGCTGATTGGAGATATGACCGATTTTGTCCGCGCCAAGGTGGTGGAAAACAAGATCGTTTCCGACGATGAGGTGGAGGAGACAACCCGGAAGATCGCCCTTGCTGCTCTGAAATACGGTGATCTCTCCAACCAGCCAACCAAGGACTATAACTTCGATCTGGAACGCTTTGCTGCCTTTGAGGGCAATACCGGTCCCTATATCCTTTATACTGTGGTGCGGATCAAGTCGATTCTAAACCGCTACGGTGCTTGGGAACATCTGCCCATTGCCCCTGCCGCCAACGAATGGGCGCAGGACCTGATGCTGGCGATCACCAAATTCGGTCCTACCTTGGAAACGGCACTAAAGACCCTTTCTCCCAACCTGATCTGCGCTTATATCTATGAGCTTTCCGGCGCGGTG
The DNA here is from genome assembly GCA_015067785.1 of Oscillospiraceae bacterium. Lineage (GTDB taxonomy): Bacteria > Bacillota > Clostridia > Oscillospirales > Oscillospiraceae > Faecousia. Next base: position 24,560 of record SVLR01000032.1, on the reverse strand, counting down.
AACAAGTTCTATCACGAGACCCGCATCCTGACCGAGGAAAATGAGGAGCTGAAGGCAGGCTATATCGCGCTCATCGGCCTTGCCAAGCGGGTACTGGAGACGTGCATTGACATTTTGGGCTTTGCCGCCCCGGAAAAGATGTAAAATTCCAAAATTCTCTCTTTCAAAAAGAGGAAAACTGTGGTATACTAAAAGAAAAAAACATAGGAGGCTATTACTATGGCAAACAAATATGCAGGCACAAAGACAGAAGCCAACCTGATGGCTGCCTTTGCAGGCGAATCTCAGGCAAGAAATCAGTACACCTACTTCGCATCCAAGGCAAAGAAGGAAGGCTATGAGCAGATCGCAGCCCTTTTCCTGAAGACTGCCGATAACGAAAAAGAGCACGCAAAGATGTGGTTCAAGGAGCTCGCTGGCATCGGCGATACTGCCGAGAACCTGAAAAAGGCAGCAGAGGGCGAAAACTACGAGTGGACCGATATGTACGCTTCCTTTGCCAAGACTGCTGAAGAAGAAGGCTTCCCCGAGCTGGCAGCCAAGTTCCGTCTGGTAGCTGAGGTGGAGCGCCACCATGAGGAGCGTTACCGCGCGCTGCTTGCAAATGTGGAGCAGGCAAAGGTGTTCGCTAAGGAAGGCGAGACCGTTTGGGAGTGCCGTAACTGTGGCCACATCCACATCGGCAAGGAAGCGCCGGAGCTTTGCCCCACCTGCGCCCATCCCCAGAGCTATTTTGAGGTCCACGCAGCCAATTATTAAGAAAACCGGGACAGACTGTAAAAAGTCTGTCCCAAAACCTCCGATATTTGGAAAAATAATAGTTGCAAATTGTTTTTCTCCGTGATATAATGCACGGTGTGCCCATTGTCGGAGTGAATATTGGGATGTCGCCAAGCGGTAAGGCACCAGACTTTGACTCTGGCATTCGTAGGTTCAAATCCTGCCATCCCAGCCAAACGATCCGCTAGCTCAGTTGGCAGAGCAATTGCCTTTTAAGCAATGGGTCTGGAGTTCGAATCTCCAGCGGATCACCAAAAAGAGCAGACGCCGTTCGGCGTCTGCTCTTTTTGCATCCGCGGAGATTCGAAGATATAAAATGCAATATGCCGGTGGCATATTGCTGCCACCAGTGCAAACACTGGTTGCTACTTTAATTTTCGGCAAAGCCGAAAATGCAAACGAATCTCCAGCGGGGAGCGACCCGACCGCTGCCGGTGGCAGGAGGAGGGAGGGGAGCGAGTGGCAGTGGTCAGCGAGGGACGAAGGTGCGTTGTCACCGAGGACATTCGCTGGGAACCACAACAGGATCACTTTCCCAATAATGGCAACGCAGTAGCTGTGGTGCGTTTAATTCCCCCTGCGGTTGTGGGAGAAAATGCAGACGAATCCCTCGGGCAACAAAACGCAGGGGTACATATAAATAAAAGGACGAGGTCAACTCGTCCTTTTATTTATATGGCTTTGGTTGATTGGTCAGGCCAATCAAGTAGTCGGCAGAGAGGTTATAGAACCTGCATAACTTCACTAAATCGTCAATTTTTAATTCAGCTCTACCCGTCTCTATGTGATTGTAGCCTTGCTGTGATTTGTTAAGCAACTCGCCGATTACGGCTTGCGTCAAGTCTCGGTCCTCACGCACATTGCGCAGTCGCGTTCTATAATCCACCATATGCTCCACCCTTCCAGTATGCGCATTGTAGCATACTCATATTTTGAGTATTGACAAATACTCAATAATTGAGTAATATTAGGGGGAAGTGATATAGTAACCGTATCTTATGGGCACTAATTACTATCTTTAATTTTGTCAGGGGTTGAGGGATATGAAGAATAAAGGTTTGTGGATCGGAATAATCGTAGCGGCTGTATTGCTTGCTGTTTTTGCGATGGGCGGCGGTGAGGAGCCAAATGATAATCAGGGCAGCGGAACGGTCGACAAGGGCGATGCCGGTAATATTGGGGAGTATTCGCTTACCATTGACAGTTGCCGCTTGGCGGAGGATTATGACGGAAAGCCCGTTGTGATTGTTAAGTATACTTTTAAGAACATCAACGATGACGATCCTGCCGCATTTTATTTAACATTTGATGACCATGTTTATCAAAACGGTGTTGGTTTGAATGAGGCATATTTCTTAGATGATAGTGCTAACTATAACGCAGATAACCAAACCAAGGAAATTAGAAAGGGCGCATCCATCGAAGTAGAGGTTGCCTATGTATTGAATGATACCAGTACAAAGATCGAGGTGGAGGTTGAGGAGCTTTTAAGTTTTAGCGATAAAAAGGTAACAAAAACATTTTCTATTGCATAAATTCTTTCTGTAAAAGGTCTTCCTGTTTCGGGAAGGCCTTTTTAATTGGGGATTATTGCCACCGTTTTATGCGTGTTTTATCAGCGGTGAGAGCAAACCTCTGCCCTACAATGGCAGCAACACCTTGATTAAATCGAATCCCTCATCTGACCAAATTGCAGGAAAAAATGCAAACGAATCTCCGGAGATTACATTATATGGAGATATTGCTTGTGTTTTTGGAAAAATAATGCTACAATAAATCCATAACTTCCACCAAAGGAGGAAATAGTATGCGTAAAAGATCTGTTTGTATGGTAGCGGTGCTGTGCGTAATAGCGCTATGTTTGCAGGGCTGCTCCGTTTTGGGACTTGATTCCCTGATGGGGGCGGAACTGACGCCAACTGAGCTTTATTATACCTGTGCGCCTTCTGTTGTGGAGATCCGCACAGAAGCGGAGGGTGGCGGCGCAGTAGGCTCCGGTTTTTTCTGTGACAACAAGGGAACGGTCATTACCAATTACCATGTGATTGAGAATTTTGCGATTGCAAAGGTTTATGCGCTTACCGGTGAAGAGTACGCGGTAACCGCCGTTAAGGGCTATGATATCAAAAGAGACATAGCTGTTCTGGAAACGGATTGCAAAAATTCGATACCTCTGCAGTTTAATGCCGGCGGCACGATCACCGGCGCCACAGTCTACACGATCGGCAGCTCCCTGGGTATGACAAGCACCCTTTCCGAGGGAATTGTTTCCTGCGCGATCCGGCAATTATTCGATCAGGAATTCATCCAGATCACAGCACCCATCTCTCCCGGCAACAGCGGCGGTCCGCTCTTTGATGCTTATGGATATGTGATCGGCGTGAACACGCTGACATTTATGGGTGGGCAGAATATGAACCTGGCAGTTCCGATTCAGGATGCGCTGGATGTGAATGTAAGCAATCCCACCACCTTGGAAAAGCTGTTCACAAGAACGACTACCAGTCGGGAAGGGGAGCGCAAGCTGAATAACTGGCGTGTCGGTTATGTGCCGGAGGAAGATAGCGAAATAGGAAAAGATGCCTATACGATTCTTTTCCAGGTGCGGGATCAATATGACCGCCAAATGAAGCCTGCGGGCAGTGTGTCGGTTCAGATCATAAACGATGATAATGTGAGCGTATACGGAAAGTCGCTTTCCTTTACTGGCAGTGATACGGTGCTCGTGGAAACCCGCGAAGGAACATTTGAATTTATGGCGGTCCATATCCCCTATGAGGATGTGGCGTATGGCGATACATATTTCGGTATGCTGAACTTTACCGTTAGCATCGACGACTATACATTTGACACCGTCCCTGTGCGTTTGCTGGATTTGCCGGTGCTGTAAAATGCAATGTGACAGACCGAAGCTGCGGCTTCGGTCTGTTTTTTAATTAAATAGGGAAAATATACCCATTTTTTCCCGGTTGCCTCTTGTAAAATGCGGAAAATTAGCGTATACTCTTATTTATCTATGACCATTGCAAAAAGTGAGGAAATGACTATGCAGCTAATTTCTGTTCGTGAGCTGTTCAAAAACACAGACAGCTACATCGGTAAAGAGATCACGGTCGGCGGCTGGGTGCGCTCTATCCGTGGCAGTAAGCAGTTTGGCTTTATCGTGTTGAATGATGGCACCTATTTTAACCCCGTTCAGGTGGTCTATCATGATACGATGGACAACTTCCAGGAAATCAACAAGACCAATGTGGGCGCTGCGCTGATCGTAAAAGGCACTTTGGTTGCTACCCCCGAAGCAAAACAGCCCTTTGAAATTCAGGCTACTGAAGTGATCGTAGAAGGCGCTTCTACCCCCGATTATCCTCTGCAAAAGAAGCGGCACACCCTGGAGTTTCTGCGGACGATGACCCATCTGCGGCCCCGTACCAATACCTTCCAGGCGGTGTTCCGTGTCCGCAGCTTGATCGCCTTTGCGATCCATCAGTTCTTCCGGGAGCGGGACTTTGTGTATGTCCACACACCGCTCATCACCGGCTCGGACTGTGAGGGCGCAGGAGAAATGTTCCAGGTCACCACCTTGGATCTGAAGAACATTCCGCTCACCGAGGACGGTCAGGTAGATTTCGCGCAGGACTTTTTCGATAAGCCCACCAACCTGACGGTCTCCGGTCAGCTCAACGGCGAGACCTTCGCTATGGCGTTTCGCAACATCTATACCTTTGGCCCTACCTTCCGGGCGGAAAACTCCAACACCACCCGTCACGCGGCAGAGTTTTGGATGATCGAGCCGGAGATCGCCTTTGCGGATCTTTCCGACGATATGCGCCTTGCGGAGGATATGATCAAGTACATTATCCGCTATGTGCTGGAAAACGCACCGGAGGAAATGGCTTTCTTTAATCAGTTTGTGGATCAGGGCCTGCTGGAGCGGCTTAACAATGTGGTGTCCAATGATTTCGGTCACATCACCTACACAGACGCCATTGCACTGCTGGAGAAGCACAACGACCGTTTTGCCTTCCCTGTCCATTGGGGCAGCGACCTGCAGACCGAGCACGAGCGTTTCCTGACGGAGGAGGCCTTTAAGAAGCCTGTATTCGTTACCGATTACCCCAAGGAGATCAAGGCCTTCTATATGAAGCTGAACCCCGACGGCAAGACGGTAGCGGCGATGGACTGCCTGGTGCCCGGCATCGGCGAGATCATCGGCGGCTCTCAGCGTGAGGACAACTACGAACTGCTGAAGGCACGAATCGAGGAACTGGGTATGAAGCCCGAGGATTACGGTTTCTATATGGACCTGCGCAAGTACGGCTCTGCCCGCCACGCCGGCTTCGGTTTGGGCTTCGATCGCTGCGTAATGTATATGACCGGTATGGGCAACATCCGCGATGTTCTGCCCTTCCCCAGAACGGTCAACAACTGCGAACTGTAATAAAAAGTGCGTCCGCAAGGACGCACTTTATAGTCGATTATGAAAGAAGGAAGCTTCTATGGAGGAAGATATCCTCGACAGTATTTCGGCTTGGGATGCCGGCAAAGCACCGGAGGATACCCAAAAGGAAGAAAAAATGAAGAAACCGAAAACGCTGCCTAAGTGGCCGCTGCCGGTAATTGTGTGGCTTGCAGGCGCCGTCCCGGAGCTTGTGCTGCATTTTTATTCCGCTAAGGGCGGCACGACCCTTTGGAACTGCGGTGTGTACTTTCCGGCGCTGATGGCGCTTGCCCCTGTGCTGCTGCTATACGGCATTGCTTGGCTTGTGGGCAAAAAAGGTGTCAGCTACGGCATCTTTGTAGGCTATAGCTTTTTATCTGCAGCCCTTTGCGGCTCGCAGATCGTCTACTACCGCATTTTCGGCAGCTTTTACTCTATCAATCTATTGTCCGTTGCGGGAGATGCGTTCCAGTTTACCGATGCTATCTTTGCGGGCATTTTTGATACACTGCCGCTGCTGATTTTGTGCTTGCTGCCGCCAATTTGCGTTGCGGTATTCGGTTGGAAGCTTTTTGATACGAAGGAAAGAAAATGGCAATGGGGACTCATTCCCCTTGCGTTGGCGCTGGCTGTGCATATTGGTGCGGTGGCGGCACTGCCGCTCTTTGACGGCACAGGAAGTATGAGTGCCTATGATCTTTATCACAATATCGATGATAAGTACCTGAGTGTTAACAAGCTGGGCTTTGCTACCAACCTTCGGTTGGAGATAACCAGCGCAATTACCGGGCAGCAAAGGGACGGTGATCTCGTAATCATTGCACCGCCTACAGACCCGGCACCGACGGATGCGCCCACCGGTGATGCAACGGAACCCACCCAGCCGCCCCGCTATAATATTTTGGACATTGACTTTGATAAGCTAATTGCGGACAGTACAGATAAAAAGCTCAACCAGATTCACCAGTATTTCCAAAGTCAGACGGCAACAAAGCAAAACGAATATACAGGCATCTTTGAGGGTTGCAATCTGGTGCTGATTACAGCAGAAGCCTTCAGTGATAAGATCATCGACCCGGTGCGGACACCGACCCTCTACAAAATGATGACCGAGGGTATGTATTTCTCCAATTTCTACGCACCCTATTGGTATGGCTCCACCTGCGATGGGGAATACGCATTCCTGACCGGCACGCTGCCCATTAACGGCAGCCTGGCATTCCAAAAGACCATCGGCAACAGTATGCCCCTTGTGATGAGCCAGCAGCTGATCAAAGAGGGCTATGGCGCATATGCTTATCACGGGCATAAGTACGATTATTATAAGCGCAATCAGTACCTGAAAAATTTAGGCTTTGACTATAAGGGCGGCCGTGGCGGCGGGCTTGATGTTAAAGTACAATGGCCTGCCTCCGATGTGGATGTGGTGGATAAATCCACAGGATTTTACGCAGATAAAGCGCCTTTTGTGACCTATTATATGTCTATTTCCGGACATATGAATTACGATTTCTCCGGAAACCGGGTGTGCTATAATAACCGCCATTTGGTGGAAAATGAGCCCTATAGCGAAGCGATTCGGGCATACCTTGCCTGCCAGATGGAGTTTGACCGCTCGCTGAAGCTCCTGATGGAGCGATTGGAGGAAGCCGGCACGCTTCAAAACACCGTGTTTGTCATCGTGGCGGACCATTATCCCTACGGCCTCACGGCAGAGCAGTATAGCGAATTGTTCGGCCATAAGATCGATGAGACCTTTGAGATCCACGAAAACGGCTGTATCATCTATAAGCCGGGTATGACCCCGATGGTTGTTGATGAGCTGTGCTACTCCATCGATGTGCTGCCTACCCTTTGTAATCTCTTTGGACTGGAATTTGACTCCCGTCTCTATGTGGGACGAGATATCTTCTCTGAGAAGGAACCGCTGGTGATCTTAGATGACCGCAGCTGGATCACAGAGCAGGGTCGGTACAACTCCACCACCAAAAAGGGAATTGCAAATGACGGAACACCCCTTTCGGCGGACTATATAAAGCGCATCAATACAGAGGTCGCCAACCGCTTTACGGTCTCCTCACGCGTTGTTGAATACGACTATTGGAGCATATTATTTGAATAGATAAAAAGAGGAAAAGCCAGCCGACAGGTTGGCTTTTCCTTGTATGATTTTTTACAAAAGCAGGTATCCTTTGAATGTAGCCTGAGCAATACAACCCAAACTCGTTTCTGAGCCGCGAAACCACTCCGGTGCGTCGTTATCGCTTTTTGGAGGGCACAAAGCCCACCTGCAAAGCTCTGCCTTGCCCCGGATCGGCCTCGCTGTTCAGAAATCTACGACCCAAGGGTGATGGAGAACTTTCTCAGGCAAGTATTTATGAAGCAGATGGGCTGGACACCCATCACTGAATAAAACAAAGCCTGAGTGAATCAGATGCCCCCTTGGGCGGGTTTGGGTTATATTGCTCAGGCTAAGGAGTGGTTTTGTGAAGGGGATAAAAATTGCGGCTGCGGTGCTGCTTTTATGTGGGATTTTTGGAATTTGCGGCTGTCAAAAGAAGGAACCGCTGGCGGTGGTGGTGGAAAAGATCGAGGTGGTAAGCCACCGCGGGAATGAAACGCTGGAGCGGACTTATACGAAAAGTGTAAAAATGAAGGCAATCCTCAACTATTTGCGTTGGCTGCGCCCACGATTTGGGGCAGACTGTGACCCGGAGAAGATCCCGGGGGATGCATATACCATTACAGTAACGCTGTCGGATGGAGAAGAGGAGATTTATGAGCAAAAGACCAACGGGTATCTGCGGAAGGACGAGGGCAGATGGGAGAACATCGACCCGGAAAAGGGAATTATGCTCTATGAGATCATTTCTAATATGGGAAGCGATGAAATTGGTTAGAGATCGCGACGCAAAAAGCACTTGCAAAAGCAAGTGCTTTTTGACACGCTGCGCAACAGCACGACGGAGTACTGCGTGTTGGGTTGCCTTGGACTTTTATTGGGATACTGTGAACAGTGAGTAGAAGTAGCCTTTTTTCTCCATCAGCTCGTCGAAACTGCCGGATTCGGTAATGCTTCCGTTTTTGAGGGTCAATATACAGTCGTACTTCTTCAGCAGATTCTCATCCAAAGAGTGGGTGACTACAATACGGGTCAAGTCGTTCAGATCCAGAATTGCATTGGAGACCTGGAACGCAGTCTGGGCATCCAATGCTGCAGTTGCTTCATCCACAAGCAACACCTGGGACTTTTTCAGCAAGCTCCGGGCAATGGAAATTCTCTGCTTTTCACCGCCACTGAGTCCGCTGCCGTTTTCGCCGCAGAGGTAATTCTCACCACGCTCTGCAATCAGTTTGGAAAGACCGGACAGCTTGATGGCGTGATCCACTTCCTCTCTGGGGAAGTCGGAGAACATGGTGATATTATCCCGGATGGATGCATTGAAGATAAACACATTCTGTTGCACCACAGAAACCATTTCATACAGGCTCTCGCTGCGGATCTGCCGCAGCTCTGTTTCGTCATAGCGAATGGAGCCGGCATAGTCATTATGGGATGCCATCAGAAGATTGAGGAGGGTACTCTTACCGCTGCCGGAGCTGCCCACGATTGCATAGCTCTTGCCTGCACCGAATGTAAAGTTCACGTCTTGAAGCACAGGCTTTTCTTCCTCATAGCCGAAAGACAGATCCTCGACGGTGATTCCGGTGACCAGTTCTTTTTTGCACTCCAATCCTTCCTCCCGGACATTGCTTTCCAATGCTTCAGCCACCTTCACAATCAAGGTTTTAGAAGCTTTGATCTCGGCCAATGCCTGGGGGATTGCGCCAATAGGATTGATCACAAAGTTTAGGAGCTGCACAAACACCAAGACAGAACCGGCAGATAAGCTATGCCCATTGAGCGCCAGATATGCACCAATCAGGAAAATACTAAACTGCAAGATCGTGCCGGAGCTTGCGCTTAATCCATTTACAAGAATACGCATCTTCATACGGAAGGTTTTGGCATCGGTTACTTCCTTTACTGTGTCTGAGAAAATGCGACACATTTGCGCTTCTGCACGGAAGGATTTGATCACCGCGAATGTACGGCGGCGAGCAGAGGCTTGTAGAGATCCGTTTCATCAATCCTCTCTTGGATGCAGTCGTTGACCGCTTCGGTACGAAGGATGTCCAGTATGCCAAGGTGGATGATACCCACTTCAGCGTGACCGCAAAGGTGGAGATCAGCGACCAATTTTTCGGTTGGATTTTGGGATTTGGCAAAAAGGCGAAACTTTTGTACCCCGATGCTGTAATTGCCCAGTTCAGGGCATACATGGATAAGATTCGGGAGATGTACTAAAATAGCAACTAAGGGGCTATCTCACCAAAAGTGAGGTAGCCCCTTAGTTGCTATTTATCCTTCAATTATGCCATCGTTATCATCTTCGTCGGAATAGATTTCGTTTCCGCAATTGGTGCAAGACCAACAACCATCTTCCCAGTACATAATGCCGCCACATTCAGGACAATCTTTGAAGTATCTTTCCCCGGTATCATCTTCTAATTCTCCAGAACAATAAGGGCAACGGCTGTACTCGGATTCATCGTATACCTTGTCGCAGAAGGGACACATTTGCATATTTGTTACCTCCTTATATGATGCTTGGGTAGCTATATATTATCATGATTAACAGGTTTTTTCAACACAAAAAGATGTTAAAAAGGAGTAAGATTCTCGTCTGAATCTTACTCCCTTTTTGTTATAGAGTTGTGCTAAACTTTAACCCTTCTGGAACTATCCTGAAGCAATCCGATGGGACTGTAATTTTGGTGACACTCCACTAACAGCTTATCTGAGATTTCTGTATATCTTTTGGTCATCTGCAAATCGGTGTGTCCCATCTGCCGTTGAAGGGTGAAGAGATCTCCGCCGTTTTCCAGATAGAAAGTGGCAAAGCTATGGCGTATCTGATAAGGGGTGAACTTCACGCCTGTGCGCTCGCAGTATTTTCTGAAGTTCCGTCCCAATACATTGGCTTTCAGTTGCTTTCCGTCCCTTGTGGGAAACAGCCATCTTTCCCAATCTTTTGGCTTCACCTTCAGGAACTTCTTCAGGGAAGTGTTGGTCATAGCGGACAGATACAATGTTCTGCATCGGCTTGTCTTGGCAACATCAGGACGAATAACAATAGACATTGCTTCGGGATCGTAGTCTTCATTCGTGATCGACATGAGTTCGCTCGTCCGTATTCCAGTATCAAGAATAAGCAACACAATGTTATAGTCTCGCAGCTCTGTATAGTTGTGCTTATCCAGAGACTTCAGAAGGGTTTGTATATCCTTGATTTCCGCAGGCTGGACATTTCCTTCATCTCTTACTTTCTTCAGTTGGAGCTTCTGGAAGGGGTTGTAGGGAAGGTAATCCTGTTTGGCACACCACTCAAACAATGCGTGAAGATACTGGTAGGGGTGGTTGAACCTTGCCGGACTTGTTTTGGGAATGTCAGCAAAGTATTCCAGAATCTCAATCTTCAGCACATCCACATCCAAAGTATTCTGCGACTGATCCAGAAACTTGTCGATGTACTTTTTGTAATCGCTCAAAGTTCTCTCACGGACTTTCTGAGCCTTTTTCAGTGCAAGAAATTCGTTGGCAACTTCTCGCAGAGTGCGGTCATCGCAGACCATTTTCATTCGCATAATCTACACCTCACAATTTGTCAAAACCGTAGGCCTAGAAGATGTTTTTGGCTTTTCCGAAATCCGTATTTCTAACTTTTTGACAAACAAAAATGGGAATTTGCAAGAGAAACTCGCAAATTCCCAACTTTGGCAGGGGCACTAGGACTTGAACCCAGAGCCTACGGTTTTGGAGACCGCCGCTCTACCAATTGAGCTATACCCCTATATATTTCCAAAGGCCAAGGCCTTAAACTGGCTGGTGGGCCTTCAGGGATTCGAACCCGGGACGATCCGGTTATGAGCCGGAGGCTCTAACCAACTGAGCTAAAGGCCCGTATACGCAGACAATTGCACCACGCCCGGATATTATAGCACCCCGATGTCCTTCTGTCAAGGGGAAAGAAGCAAAAAACCGAAGCATCATTCAATGCTTCGGTTTTTAATCAATCATGCTTCTTTTATTAAAACATCAAAAACATAGTTCACGCGAAGACGAAACCATTCGAAGAACTCAGGGAACCAAGCGAAGGTTTTCTTGAACCACTCAGAGATTCCACCCAGTTTGTCTAAGATGCCCTGCAAAAGATCACCTTCTCCGGGGTTGGTTTCAGGTGCAGTAGCTTCGGGCGCAGTAGCCTCAGGTGCAGTAGCTTCAGGCTCGGTGGTTTCGGGTACTGTGCTGTCAGAGGTCAGAAGCTGAATGCCGCCGCTGTGCGCAACCTGAACAGCAGAGGTACGAATCGGAGCAGAGAGGGTCTTGGCATCATTTGCGCCGCAGCCGGAAAATGCAGATGTTACGAAAAACAGAATAAGAATAACAAGGATTCCTTTTTTAATAAGGGAGTTCATAAATGCACCTCCAAATATTTATACATATATCATATCAAAGAAAAAAGGGAAATGCAACCCCCTGTTTTTGCGGGTTTTGTGCATATTCCCGATAACCGGTGATTGTGCAGCAGCACATTTGTGTAAAATTACGATGTATTTTTATACAGAAAACCCTTGACAATATGCATAAACGGGTGTATAATCCGTGCATAAGCTGAATATTCCTTCAGCGCAAATCCAATCTATGAAAAGAGGAACCTGTTATGAAAAAGTTGATTGCGATCGTTATGAGTGCTATTTTGGCTCTCGGCGTATTTGCCGGCTGCACCCCCGCTGATGATGGCCCCGGTGAAAACAAGTATAATTTGACCACCGTCAAGGAAGGCTATCTGACTGTTTTGACTTCTCCCGACTATGCGCCTTATGAATTCTACGCGCTGGACGAGGATGGCAACCCCACACTGGCCGGCTTTGATATGGCTCTGGCGCAGTACATTGCCGATTACCTCGGCCTGACGCTGGAAGTTGTTCCTATGGACTTCAAGGGCATTCCCGATGAGATGGGTAACGGCAAGGGTGACATCGCACTGGCTGGTCTGTCTCCCGATCCTGACCGTCTGCTGAAGATGGATTTCTCCGATATTTATTATGATGGCAAGCAGGCATTTGTCACTGTCAAGAGCAAGAAGGCGCAGTTTACCGACCTGGCCTCCACCAACGACTCCAAGTTCCAGATCGCAGCCCAGACCGGCACCATTCAGGAAGATCTGGCCAAGGAGTTCAGCCCCAACGCACAGTATACTGCCCTGACCAAGGCTACCGATATTATTGCAGAGCTGGTTTCCGGCAAGATCGACGGCGCTTACATTGAATGGGATGTGGCGGTCGCTTATCAGGCAAACTACCCCGATCTGGAGATCCTGTGCGAGGTTCCCTATGAGGCAGAGGGCAATGTTATCGGCGTATCCAAGGGTAACGCAGACCTTCTCAAGTATGTCAACGAAGCGCTGAACAAGTGCGTGGACGACGGCGAGTTCGCCAAGTTCGTAGCAAAGGCGCTGGAGCAGGCTGCTGGCGATAAGTACGAAGGCGTGCTGGATCCTGACGGCAATGTTCCCACCGATCCTGCCGGTGAATAAATAAACAGTCCAAATTCCTCCCTATAAAAGGGGGGAATTTGGTACGTATGAGGAAAGGAATTATTCATGACTGACTTTATTTCTGCGGAGGGTTTTGAAAAAACATTTCGCTACGGCAAGCTGATCGGACAGGGCTTGCTGGTCACGATTATGCTGGCGCTGTTCACCGTGGCAATCGGCTTCGTGCTGGGCATTATTCTTGCCATTATGCGCATGACCGATGTCCGCCCTTTCCGCGCTTTGGCATATGGCAAGGACGGTCGCCTGAGAAATAGCAGGGTGCTTGTTGCCATCAGCAAATTCAATCCCATATCTTTTTTTGCCACCGCCTATGTCGAGATCCTGCGTTCTACTCCTGTGATCGTGCAGATCATGATCATCTACCACGGTGTGTTCGGTCAGCTTATTGAGCTGCCAAGACTGACGGTGTTTGGCTTTATTCAATTTAACCGCTTTTTCCCCGGTGTGGTTGCGCTGGGTATGAACTCCGGCGCTTACCTTTGCGAGATCATCCGCAGCGGTATTCAGTCCATTGATCTCGGGCAGACGGAAGCTTCCCGCAGCTTGGGTATGACAAAGGGACAGACGATGTCCAACATCATTCTGCCGCAGGCAATTAAGAATATTCTGCCGGCGATTGCTAATGAATTTGTTGTTATTATTAAGGAATCCTCCATTACCTATGTCATCGGCGTGCAGGATCTGATGTTTGCGGTGGAAGCCATCCGCGGCGCAAACTACATTATTATGGAGCCTCTGCTGGTGGCAACAGCGATCTACTTCTGCCTTTGCTTCCCCACATCGAAATTGATCGCATACTTTGAAAGGAGAATGAGCCGTGGCGACAAACGATAAACTGATCCAAGTGCGGAATTTGGAAAAGCACTATAATCGTGGCTCGCTGCATGCCTTGGACGGCATCAGCGTGGATATCAACAAAGGCGATGTGATGTGCGTCATCGGGCCTTCCGGCTCCGGCAAGTCTACCTTTCTGCGGAGCCTCAACCTGATGGAGCAGCCCACCGGCGGTGAGATGATCTTCCATAACATCGACATCACCAAAAAGAGCTTTATCAACAAGCAGGGCAAGAAGGAGAAGGTGAATATTGACCTCCACCGGCAGAAGATGGGTATGGTGTTTCAGCACTTTAACCTGTTCCCTCATAAGACCATTTTGCAAAATATGACCCTTGCGCCCATGAAGGTACTGAAAATGCCCAAGGCGGAAGCAGAGAAGAAAGCCATTGAGCTGTTGGGCAGGGTTGGTCTTGCAGACCGTGCAGACGCCTATCCCATCCAGCTTTCCGGCGGACAGAAGCAGAGAGTTGCCATCGTCCGTGCGCTGATGATGGAGCCGGAGGTTATGCTTTTTGACGAGCCTACCTCTGCCCTTGATCCTGAAATGGTGGGCGAGGTGCTGGAGGTTATGAAGGATCTTGCAAAGGCGGGTATGACCATGGTGGTGGTTACCCACGAGATGGGATTTGCCCGCGAGGTCTCCAATCGAGTGATCTTCTTGGATAACGGCAAAATTGCGGAAGAGGGCACACCGGATGAGATCTTCGGCGCGCCCAAATGTGAGAGATTGCAAAGCTTCCTTGCCAAGGTGCTGTAAAATAACATCGTAGGGGCGGGCATTGCCCGTCCCCTATGAGACGATGAGAGAGGACGCTACATATTTCGGTGATGTGAAAATGCCATTAACGGACGAAGCCAGTTGGTTTTGTCCGTTTCTTTTTGAAAAAACTTGTGTTTACAATCTGTTTATGATATATTCATATATATTTCAGTATGAATTCAGCGAGCTTTGGTAGAATAAACTTACATAAGCCTCGGCTTAAAAGCAAAGGAGAATTTGCTATGGATAACGAATTTGAAAAAGAAATCAATCCCGAACAGCTCCCCGAAGAGCCGGTAACACCGCCTGAGGAGGACACTACCTACCGATATAAACCGGAGCCAATGCCGGAATATGTGGCAAGACCCACCCCGGAGCCTGCACCGCGGTACAATCCTGCGCCTGCGCCCCAAAAGAAAAAAAGGGGAAACGGCAAGCGGATCATTGCGCTATGCCTGCTCTGCGCGGTCATAGGCGGTATCTGCGGCATCGGCGGCACTGTTCTGGGCTTGCGCCTGCTCAGCCGCCATACAGGAAAAACCACCGAGTATATTGCAGGCGTTCTGCAGGGACAGCGGGAAAACACCGTTATTAAGATCGAGGAGATCGATACCAGCAAGCTGCTGACCCCTGCGGAGGTCTACGCTGCCAATGTCAACTCCACCGTTTCCATCAATGCTACCGGCAAGGTTACCGGCGGCTATTGGGGCAGCAGTCAGACAGCCGCTTCTGCCGGCTCCGGCTTTATTTTCAGTGGTGATGGCTATGTGGTTACAAACCACCATGTCATCGAGAATATGGATACCATTACCGTTACACTCTACGACAAGCGGGAGCTGCCTGCAACGCTCATCGGTTATGACGAGAGCAACGATGTGGCGGTGCTGAAGGTGGAGGGAAAAAACCTGACCCCGGTGGTGCTGGGTGACTCCGACAACCTGAATGTGGGTGACAATGTGGTGGCCATCGGTAACCCCCTGGGTGAGCTGAGTTTTACCCTGACGGCCGGTTATATCAGTGCCAAGGACCGGACGATCCAGATGTCCGGCGGCGGTGTAATGACCCTGCTGCAGACCGACTGCCCCATCAACTCCGGCAACTCCGGCGGCGCGCTGTTTAATATGTACGGTGAGGTCATCGGTATTACCAATGCCAAGTATTCCAATAACGGCAGCAGCGAAGCCTCCATCGATAACATCGGCTTTGCCATTCCGATGAATCAAGTAAAGCAGATCGTGTCGGCTATCATTGAAAAGGGTGTAGTCACCAAGCCTTATATCGGCGTTACCGTCACCCCTGTCAGCGAGCAGCTGCTCATTATGGGCATCCCGGAGGGAGCGCTCATCACAGAAGTAACACCGGATGCACCGGCGGCTGTTGGCGGTCTTCGGATCAACGATATCATTACCCATGTAAATGGCGAAGCCATCAAGGATAATGCAGAGCTTGTGGCAAAGGTAGGCGCCTTTGCACCCGGAGAAAGCGTAGAGTTTACCGTCTACCGCCGCGGCAATACCGTAAAAGTGACCGTCGTCATCGGCGAAAAGATCCAACCGGCAAGTTAGGTGTTGATGCCCACATCGACCCGTTTCCCGAATATCGTACAATGTTACAAAGGAACAAAAACGGCGCATCGAGCGCCGTTTTTTGTTTCGGGTCGTCCGGAGGTCGACCCCTACAAACGTATTATCGAACAACACCGTAGGGGGCGACGTCCTCTGACGCCCCGAAAACACCTCCCCCCCGGGGGAAAGCCTTCCCTTTGTAGGGCGGGGTGGTGCGCCGCGCAGCGAATCAAAATCTAAATGATTGCCGGTGGCAATCATACCACAATTAAATTGCTCCTGCCGTGTTGGTGCGGTGGTTGTCGGCGGCGGGAGTAAACCCCCGCCCTACATAGGAGGGGGCTCGGCACACACCAAAGAAAACCCCCGGACTTCGAAAGAAGCCGCAGAGATGGCTCCCCTTGCAGGGGAGCTGGCAAAAATCTTTGATTTTTGACTGAGGGGTGAACGGTGATAACAAAATCTCAGCGTGTTATATTATCCGCAAACCCCTCCGTCAGCCTGTTCGGCTGACACCTCCCCTACAGGGGAGGCTTGGTACGGCGACAAAGAAAACCCCGGGATTCGAAAGAATCCCGGGGAAGAGGTGCGATATGACAGATTAATTACTCGTAAACAACTTCAATAGCTGTGATTCTTGCCTGACCATTGGTTTTGCCTGCAGTGGTAGTAAGAACGTTAAATGTTATGGAGCTGGCATTGACCTCGAATGTGGTGCCGCTTGTGATTTTTGTGCCATTATAATTGAGGTAGCCGTTATTGCTATTGGTATAAGTGAGCTTTACACTCTTAATTGTTTTGCCGTTGTTCGCTGTAACTGTGACTGTGCCATTGTCACTTTGATACATTCTCCAGTTAGTACCACTGGTGTAGTACTTGCCGTTATTACCAGAAGTTGAAGCAGATACCGTAATGTTCTCATCCATTACAAGCGAGCTGTATTTAGTGGCATCCTTCCATCCATTAGCAGAGGCATAATCTTTGATGGAAACGGTAACATTTGTGGGCTCAGCAGGAGTGTCGCCGCCAATCGTTTGGCCACAGTTGCCACATTCACCATTGTCGGTGGTGTGACCAAGAGCGGGAGTCTCGTTGTCCTTTGTGGAATAACCACAAATGGAACAAGTGCTGGTTGTATAACCGCCTGTGGTACAGGTAGGAGCGGTTACAACAGATTCATTCACATGATCGTGAATGAACTCTGCATCCTTCATCTGAGCACTACCGTTATACTGGCCAATGATGCCGTAGACCTTAATCGTGTCGCCGACAACGGGCTTAGTTTTCATTGCATCATATCGAATGCCACTCTTGCCATTGACGTAAAGACCGTAGATATAGAATTTGTTACCTGCATTGTCCTCGATGTAAATGTTGCCGTAAGTGGTGTTGGAGACCTCTGTGATTTCACCCTCGACATAATACTTATCGGAGGTGTAGGAGTTGTGCTCCTTAGAGAGGCCCAAGGCATTTGCTTGTTCGATAGTCAGCAGGCTGTCAGCTGCGGGTTCGGTAACAGGAGGCTCGGTTACAGGAGGCTCGGTTACAGGAGGCTCGGTAACATCGGGCACATCAGGAGTAGTGGCGCCATCACTCAGCTTGTAGAGGGTAAAGAGGCTGGGATAGCCGGTGGGATTTCCAGAAACAGTTGTGTTCTTATAAGCACGGAGTTGGTAAGAACTGCCGGAGTTGGCGCACAATGTGGTTGTATCGGAGCCTGTGCCCTTGAAAGTCACACCGCCATTTGCATCCATCTCCCAAGCCCAACTATATTCTCCGGACTTAATGCCATTGGTGTTACCACCTGAGGGTGCAATATGCGTACCGTTGGCGTCTTTAATCTTTACCGAGTTGCCGTCAACAGTCAGATCCCAAATAAAGCCCTCGGCGTTGTTCACGGCGATAGCGCCGTCCGCACCGACGGTGGGCTTTCCAACCAGAACCCAAGTGCCACTCAGAACGGTGGGGGCATGACCAGTAGAAAGAACCATTACATACTTTCCGGAGGTAACCTCATCTACGCTGGTGACCTTTACATAGGCGGGCTCAGTCTCGGGCTCGGAGGTTACGCCAAGGAAATTGGGGCAGAGGGCTTCCAGATGTGCCTTGCCTGTGATCATATTGACCATCTTTGCTTTCAGGGTGTCATTGAACTCAGAAGCGATCTTATCCAGCTCACTAATAACATAGGAGGGGGTTACGGTATAAACCTTGTTGGTAACAGCTTCTTCGCCAACCTTGATGTAAGCCTGGAAGGAACGGGATGCATCAATTGCTTCCTGGCTGTCCAGAGAGCCAGCCAGATCAAAGTAAGCCTCCATCACACCGTCCACGAAGGAGAAAGCGCCGTAGGTGTCAGCTGCCTTGGGCAGATCATCGGGAGTAGCACCATAGAACATACCGGTGCTGATCTTCTTCTGCGCGACCTCGTTGGCAACGAAGATTGCCTTCAGGCACAGCGCGGTCTTGTTGGTATTTACACCGACCTTCTCAATGCCCACAAAGAAGGGATGGAAGGAGTAAGAAGTGCCGTCGTCGTTCGGGACAGCGAGGAAACGGCGGCCGGCAGCGTCAGTGGCTTCGATCTCCACATTGCCGTTGACAGTCAGCTTACCTGCACCTTCGCCGGTGACACCGGTGTTGGCAGAGTCATAAACAGACAGCTTAACACCCTCGGCAACATTGACAGTACCACTGTTGCCGGCCAAGTCCAGAACAGTGTCTTTGGTGATGTTGAGTGTTGCACCATCAGTAAGGGTGACGGTTTCTGCCTTAGCGGTAGGTGCTACTACGAACACCAGTGCAACAACCAGCATAAGGGCGAGGGCAATTGCGAATAAGTTTCTTTTCATATTGATTTTACCTCCATAAAATCAGTTTAATAGCTCCGCCGGAGCTAAAGAATACGAGTCTGCCGCTCGACAGGTGTAGGGAACGGATTTATCCGTTCCACAATGACGCGGTGCGGAAATACGGAATGCATAAATGTATTCCCTGCGGCAGGTCAAAAACTATTTTGACACATATACCAATATTATACATTGCTTGTAAAGAATTTCAAGTATTTTTCAGGAGAAAAATATGATTTTTACACTTTTTTTCGGGGATGTCAAAGCAGAATGCTATTATGGAAATCTCATTATGCACAATTCACAAGACGTTGTCAGAATTTGCAGTTGGTAAGACCTTCCGACGTCAGTACCATCGCAGTATCAAAGCCGCAGAAGCGCGCCAGCTGCGTTGCCTGCTCATAGGCGCAAAGGAGACTCTCGGCGCTGTGGCTGTCACCGGAAAAAATAATACTGCCGCCGAGGTCGTGAATTTCTTTCAAAATAAAGGGCGCAGGGTAGGGGGTGACGCGGACGCCTCGGCTGATGGCGCCGGTGTTGATCTCGAAAGGCTTTCCCGTAGGGAGCAGAGCTTCCACCGCCTCCAGTGCGGCGTTCCGGTAGCGGGGATGGCTTTCGTCAAAGTATTTGCCGCCCTCGTTATACTTGGCAACCAAGTCGATATGTCCAAAAAATGTGGGGTCGTATTTATCCGCAGTCTCTGCAACAGCACGGAAATAGTTTTCGGCATAGGTGTAGTGATCGCCGCCGAAAAACTGTTCCACAGTTTCCAGCATGATCCTTTCGCTGCAGTCTACTGCCCGGTACTGTCCCTCTGCCCAAATGCCATGGATGGAGCCTATGGAATAGTCATATGCATAGGGGGAGGCGGGGGAGTTGCTGTCCTGCTCAATGCCCAGATAAATGGGCAGCCGGTCAGCATATATTTCTTTCAACCGCAGAATTTCCTGCCGGTAGGCTTCCTCGGCATCAAATGCCATACCGGAAGTGCCGTGGCATTCTTCACCGATGGGGGAGTGGTCGGAAAAGCCCAGCGCAGTCATCCCCAGACGCAGGGCGGCCTGCACGATTTCTTCCGGTGTGTTGGCACCGTCGGAGAAGGTGGAATGGGTGTGGTAATTGGCCTTTATCATAGCAATAAACCCCTTTTATCGTCGTTTATTACAGTATATTTTATCGGGCGTTCTATGTCAATGAAAAAACTCTCTTGCCTCTCCCTCTGGGAGAGGTAAAGGCTTGACAAACCCCAAAGTATATGCTAACATATGAACAAATATTCATATGAACGAATATTCACATAAGGAGCAATTATGAAACACGATCATATCGATAAGCTGACCCGCGTCCGGGCGGAGATGCCACCGGCGGAAGGGCTTAATCAGCTGGTGGAGCTCTTCAAGTCCTTCGGAGATGAAACGCGGATGAAAATTTTATATGCGCTGTCCCTTTCTGATCTGTGCGTATGCGCCATTGCGGAGCTACTGGACATGGAGCAGTCAGCAATTTCCCATCAGCTGAAAAAGCTGCGGCAGGCTAAGCTGGTCACAAGCCGTAAGGAAGGGCGCACGGTCTATTATATGCTGGACGACGACCATGTCCGGGAAATTGTAGCGGTGGGCTTTGCCCACCTGACGGAGGAATAAGTATGGAGCATCATCACGAGCATTGTCATTGCCACGAACATGAACACGGGCATTGCGACTGCCACGAGCACGAGCATAAACACGAGCACTGCTGCTGCGGTCACGACCACGACCATCATCACCACGAGGAAGGCGGCTGCGCCTGCTGTGAGGCAAAGCTCAGCGGAGAGCAGAAATTGGATAAGTGGATTCTGCCCCGGATCGGATTTTCCGCGGCGCTCTTCATTCTTGGCTTTTTCCTGCCGGGACCTCTCCGGGCGGTATGCTTTTCTATTGCCTACGGCGTAATTGCGTGGGATGTTCTATGGGCGGCAGTCAAAAATATCCGCAAGGGTCATATTTTTGACGAGCAATTTTTGATGTCCATTGCCAGCATCGGCGCGTTTTGCATCGGGGAGTACCCGGAGGCGGTGGCAGTTATGCTGTTTTATCAGGTGGGCGAGACCTTCCAGACCATTGCAGTGGGAAAAAGCCGGGAATCTATCAAAAGTCTGATGGAGCTGCGACCGGACAGCGCTGTGGTGCTCCGGGACGGGGAAGAATATGAGGTCTCCCCTGAGGATGTAGCCATCGGTGAGATGATCGTGGTACGACCTGGCGCACGGATCCCGCTGGACGGCACTGTGCTGCACGGCATTTCCACCATTGACAACTCTGCCCTGACCGGCGAAAGCGAGCCCGTATATGCAGAGGAAGGCACGCGGGTCTTTAGCGGCGGCGTCAACCTGTCCGGTGTCCTCCACATTCGGGCAGAAAGTCTTTACAGACAGAGCACCGTGGCAAAGATCTTGGAGTTGGTGGAGCACGCCACGGAGAAAAAGGCCAAATCCGAGCGGTTTATTACCCGCTTTTCCCGGTGGTACACCCCTTGCGTGGTCATTGGTGCAGTTCTGCTGGCAATCGTATCTTCCCTGCTTTCCGGAGACTTTGGTGCCGGGATCCATCGGGCGCTGGTATTTTTGGTGGTATCCTGCCCCTGTGCGCTGGTGGTCTCTGTGCCGCTGAGCTTTGTAGGCGGCATTGGCGGCGCGGCCAGACGGGGCGTGCTCATTAAGGGCTCAGATGCGCTGGAAGCGCTGGCAAGCGTAAATACCGTTGTGTTTGACAAGACCGGAACGCTGACAAAGGGTGTATTTCAGCCGGCTGAGGTGTGCCCGGTGTCGGTTTCCCGTGAGGAGCTGCAGACCGTTGCTGCAGCGCTGGAAAAAGGCTCCAATCACCCCATTGCCCGCTGCCTTGCTGCTTTGGGTGAAAAAACGGCAGAGGATGTGCAGGAACTGGCAGGCGGCGGCATTTCCGGCTATGTAGAAGGAAAGCTCTGCTATGCCGGTAACCGCCGATTCCTGGAGGGACTGGGGATCACGATCCCCCATAACTATATTACCGGAACAGCCGTCCATATTGCCCGGGAAGGGGAATACTTGGGCTATATCACCGTCCGGGATGAGATTCGCCCGGAAGCAAAGGAAGTGGTCTTTACCCTGAAAACGGAGCGGATCGAAACAATGATGCTCACCGGTGACCGGAAGGACCTTGCAGACCGTGTGGGTCAGACCATCGGCATTGAGGAGATCTGCGCCCAGTTGCTGCCCCAAGACAAGGTAACCGCATTGGAAGAAAAAATAAAAGCAGGCCGCCGAGTGGCGGTGGTTGGCGACGGTATGAACGATGCGCCTGTTTTAGCACGGGGTCATGTAGGCATCGCTATGGGCGGTATCGGCAGCGATGCAGCCATCGAGTCTGCGGATGTGGTGCTGATGGAGGATAAGCTGGGAAAAATTCCGGAGGCCATCACCCTCGCAAAAAAGACGATGAATATCGTGCGGCAGAATATCCTTTTCTCCCTGGGCGCAAAATTGGCAATTATGGGACTGAGCGTTTGGGGACTTAAGAATATGCTGTGGATCGCTGTGTTCGGTGATGTGGGCGTGATGATCATAGCTACGGTAAATGCCCTGAGGACCTATCTATGGAAAAAATAAAGATCATCGCTATGGATCTGGATGGTACCCTTTTGGATTCGGAAAAAAGACTGTCCGAGGAAAATCGGGCAGCCCTTCAAAAAGCCGCGGATATGGGTATCGAGATCGTGCCCACCACGGGACGGATCTATGCCATCATCCCGGAGGCGGTGCGGCAGCTGCCCTTCGTAAATTATGCCATTACCGTCAATGGCGCGGAGGTCTATGATGTAAAAAACCACCGTGTCATTGCCAAAAATGAGATGTCGTGGCAAAAGGCGGCAGAAATTATGACCTTTTTAGACGGCTTTGATGTGGTCTACGACTGTTATCAGGGTGGTGGCGGCTATATGACGAAGTCCCATTTGGACAAAGTGGAGGATTACCTGACGAGCGATTATTTTGCAGAGATCTATCGGAAAAGCCGGAACCCTGTACGGGAGCTGAAGGCTTACTTGCGCGAAAAGGGACAGGGTGTGCAGAAGGTGCAGTTTTGTACTACCGATCAGACCTTGCGTACCTTCCTTTTGGAAGCGTTAAAAACTAAGTTTTCCGGTGTGGCGGTCAGCACGGCGCTGCCCTATAATGGAGAAGTGAACGACGAAAACGGCCACAAGGGCGGCGCGCTTCAAAAGCTGTGCCGGCATTTGGGCTGTACTATGGAAAATGTAATGACCCTCGGCGACGGGTACAATGATATTACGATGCTGGAGTTAGCGGGCGTTTCCGTTGCCATGGAAAATGCCGCCCCGGAAGTCAAGGCGGCAGCGAAATATGTGACAGGTAGCTGCGATGAAAACGGCGTTGCCCAGGCAATCAACAAGTTTTGCTTCTAAGTAGCCTTCCCCTTTGGGGAAGGTGGCAGAGCGCAGCGAGGTCGGATGAGGTAAAAGCCTCACCCGTCTTTTGCTCGTTCCTCGCAAAATCCACCCTCCCCAAAGGGGAGGGTTTGTCTCATTTTGTAACGATTTCCAAAAGACCTTCGGTGGTTAAGCCCAAAATGGGGGATATATCGCACTTTTTTGCCACATGACGGATACCATCTGCGGTGGCGGGAGCGCCGATAAAGCTTTTTGCGAGGGCTTGCGGATCGCCGGCGGAGAAAAAGTCACCGTAGAGGGTCGCATTGGTAATGTAGCCTTTTTCTACCCGGAATTGGAAGCTGAGCCGACCGCAGCCCTCGACTCTCCCGGACAGTGTCATATCGCAGGCGGGAGACGCGCCCCAATTCCATGCCCAGGTGCCGTAACGGCTTTCCTTCAGGGCGGTGATGGCGGCAATATCGCAATCGGTCAAGGCATAGTGTTCCATCTGCTCGTTTTCAAAAAGCGCTTTTTGCAGCGCATCCCGAAAATTCTCCAAGGTCGTTCCCTCGGGCAGCAGAGGCTTTAAGTTGGTGATGCGGCTGCGGACGGAGGCGACACCCTTAGCCTTGATCTTCTCCGGGTCAGGGCGAAGCGCCCGGGCGGCGACCTCCAATTGGGAATCAAAAAGCAGGGTGCCGTGGTGCATTACTCTGCCGTTTTTTACATATTGGGCATTGCCGGAGAATTTAAGACCGTTTACGGTAATATCATTTCTGCCGTTGACCTCTGCCTTTGCACCTAAAGTGCGGATCGCTTCCGCTACCGGACGGCAGAATAGACCTAAGTCCGGCTCTTTGCCTGCGGCATCCTGAATGAAGGTAAAATTTAAGTTACCTAAATCGTGATAGACCGCGCCGCCGCCGGAAAGCCGCCGGACAACAGTAATATTGTTTTTTCGAATAAAGCTCTCGTCCACTTCATTAAAGGTGTTTTGATGGCGGCCGATGACTACGGTGGAGGCGTTCTGCCACAGGATAAAATAGTTATAGTCCTTGGAAAGACTTTCGAAAACATATTCCTCCAGCGCAAGATTAAACGCCGGGTCGGTGGTATTCATCTGAATATAACGCCAAGGCATAGCTTGCCTCCTTTATACCAAAATGAACGGAGCGGCAAGCATCAAAGGCTTACTTTCCGGTGGTGGTGCGGTACTTTTCGGGAATCTCCGGGGTGTTGAATGCTGCGTTCTTTGCGGCCTCG
>SVLR01000031.1 GCA_015067785.1 Oscillospiraceae bacterium | reverse complement strand
TGGGTGCTGTAGGCGAAGAGTTCACCGTTGCTTACCAGCTTCGCTACCTGGTTGAAGGCGGCAAGTACTACGGCGTAGAGATCCATATCTGGGCTGGTCCTGCTAACGGCACTCTGACCAAGGTCGGGGCGCATCAGATCAAGGATTCCCGCTGCTCCTATGATGCAGAGAAGGGCGCCTTCATCGTAAAGTATGACATCGTGGATTCTGCTGAGAAGTTTATGCCTGACTGCACCCTGTCCGCTATGGGCGCATTCAACGGCGGCTGTGAATTCACTATTGTTAAGGTAGAGGTCCTGGACTCTATTTCCTGAGAATTAATGTGCGGGACTGTAATACTGCAGTCCCTGCATAGAAACTAAGCAACCTAAAAGGGCTGCCGCAGAAATAACCGTCTGCGGCAGCCTGGATAAGCCGAGAGGAGTCGAACCCCGATAGGTTTTGAGCTACTGCTTTCCGCCAATACTGCGGAAAATCCCTCGAAAATATCGGACGGATATTCCCTTCGTGATTTTACTTGTCTTGACGAAAAGCTGTTAGCTCAAAACTGCGCAGCACCCCACAGCAAGGAGTTTTGCTTTGGATTTTTGCGCAGATGACGCAGCCTCAAAGACGCAAGGCAAGGAAGATAAGGAAAAATTCAAATAAAAGAACTGCTGTGGGGCTGTCGGTGTTCGATTCCCCTCGGCTTAAGGAGACATATGAAGCAACGACCCAAAAGACTTGGTACAAACCGTACCCTGAGCGTGCTGCGTAACTGGCGGCTCTATATTATGTTTTTACCGGGCTTTTTGTGCCTTTTTATGTTCAGCTATATTCCTATGTATGGCTTACAGCTGGCATTTAAGGAATACTCTCCCCGGTACGGTATTACGGGAAGTGAATGGAATAACTTCGAAAATTTCATATATACGCTTGGCAGTGAAGGATTTTGGGAAATGGCAGGCAATACCCTCTCCATCGGTATGCTGAAGATTATCTTTGCATTTCCGTCCTCCATTATTCTGGCGCTGATGCTGAATGAAGTTTTTTGCAAAAGGTTTAAGAAAGTTGTTCAAACGATTGCCAATCTGCCTTATTTTATTTCCTGGGTGATCGTTTCGTCCATCGTCTATATGTTTCTGGCAAAGGACGGCGGCGTATTCAATAAGATCATTGTAGACCTTGGCGGTGAACCGGTATTCTGGTACGCAGAGCCCAAGTGGTGGCAGGGAATCATTACCATCAGCGGCATTTGGAAAAATGTGGGCTGGGGTACCATCGTATTTTTATCGGCGATTACAAACATCAATCCCGATCTGTACGAAGCGGCAAAGGTGGATGGCGCGAGCAGACTTCATCAGTGCATTCACGTTACGATCCCCGGTATTATGCCCGCGATCACGATGACCTTTATCCTTTGCGTAGCAGGCATTGTCAAAGATGATTTTGAACATATCTATGCGCTCGTTGGCGACAGCTCGATTCTGAGCGAAACAACAGAGGTTCTTGGCACTTGGGTGTATAAGACCTTGCATGGCGGTTTCCGCGGTTGGGGCGATGCCACAGCGGTCGGACTTGTGCAGAGTGTTGCAGGTGCGATCCTGATGGCAGCATCGAACTGGCTGGTAAAGCGGCAGGGTCAGGAAGGACTGTGGTGATTCTATGAAACCGACAAAAAGCAGAATTGCGTTTAATATTTTCAACTACACAGCCCTGACACTTTTGACGCTTGTCTTTGTTGTGCCCTACATTTACATTATTTCCGCATCTTTTTCCGATGAGATCACATTTGTGAAAAACGGCTTTACCTTCCTGCCGGTGAAATGGAGCCTTGAAGCGTACCATTTCCTCTTGACAACGGACGATCAAATGCTGCGCTCCATCGGCAACTCCCTGATCTTGACCATTGGCGGTACGCTGGTAACCACTACAGTTTCTATGCTGTATGCCTACCCGCTGTCAAAGAAATATCTCAGAGGCAGAAAGTTCTTCTCTGTGTATATGATCTTTACGATGCTGTTCTCCGGTGGCTTGATCCCTTACTTTTTGACGGTCTCTGAGTTCTTTGATGACTCACTGCTTGCCATCATTATCCCCGGCGCAATGGCTCCCTATTATGCCATTTTGATGCGCAATTATTTCCTCTCTATCCCCAGCGGCCTGGAGGAGGCTGCGAAAATTGACGGCGCAACGGATTTCCAGATCCTGCGGAAAATCTATGTACCGCTGTCTTTGCCGGTTATTGTAACGGTTGCGCTGTTTGCCGCAGTGTCCAACTGGAACAATTTTGTAGGTCCTATGCTCTTCATCACCTCTCCGGAAAAGTACCCTTTGCAGTATCTGATTCAGCAGCTGCTGGATGACGTAAGCGGCATTTATGCTTCTGCCAGCGATGCCATCATTCCCCAACAGACGCTGAAGTACGCATCGGTCATCCTGGGCTCTATGCCGATGATCCTGCTTTATCCCTTCCTGCAGAAGTTCTACATCAACGGTATGGTGATGGGCGGCGTAAAAGAATAAAAAATTGGAGGAAACGACTATGAAACTGAAAAAGATTCTTGCACTCGTTTTGGCACTTTGCTCTCTGCTGATGTGTGCCGCTTGTGGCGGTACTACCGGCGGCCCCGGTGACATTAACATTGACACAGGCAAAACCTACACCCTGACCATCTACCGCGCCCGTGACTCGGGTATGACCGATGGTGAGCGCGACGAGGCAGTGAAGGCTGCTATCGAAGAAAAGTTCTATCAGGACACCGGTATCAAGATCGTGCTGGATGTAAAGATCTACACCAACACCCAGATCACCGATATGGTTGACGTGAACTTCAACAACAAGAATAAGAACATTGACGGCATCATCCACTATCTGAGTGAGGATACCGGCAGCGCGATTACCAAGTATGCAAAGGATGTGGAGTCCGTCATCGATCTGGATCCTGTTCTGGCTGAGCACGGTGCCAATATTCTTGCAGCGATCCAGAAGAACGACACCAATAACATAGCAGACCGTTCCGGTTACTTCCCTTACAAGGGCGAGTACTACCGTACTGCGCTGACCAGCTTTGCCAAGGAAGGCGGCTTCGGCATCCTGATGCGTAAGGACCTGATGGCTGCTGTTCAGGATAAGACCGGTCTTGATCCTGACGATTACGATATTACCAACCCCAATTACAAGAGTATGACCGTTTCCGAATTTGAAAAGGTTATGCGCGCCATTAAGGAAGATACCGGCAACGATGTAAGCATTCCTGTTGCTGGCGCACCTTGGGATCTGCAGCGTACCGTTGCGACTGCCCTGGGCGTCAACACCATGTCCGGCTACGGCTTGGATGAGAATGGTAAGTACGTTCCCCAGCAGTTCACTCCTAACTGGAGCAAGTATGTAGACCTGATGTACAACTGGTCCAAGGATGGTATTTGGGAGAGCGAAAGCAATAGTGTTACCGATGACCAGCGTCAAACATGGTTCATTGCCGGCACTGCTGCCGCATACTTGGCATATCCCACCGCAGAGCAGCTCATTACCCTTTCCAAGAAGTTCTATGCTGCCAACACCGGCTCCGAAGAGCTGATGGTGATTGCTCCCTTTGCCAGCGAGAATGAGAAGGGCGAGAGCTTATATGATGAGAACGGCAAGCAGGTCGTCAACGGTAACCTGAAGACCTACCGCAGCTTCTATGGTATGATCATTCCTTACCGCTCTGAGAATTACCCCGTTCTGGTTAAGTTCCTTGACTGGACCTACGCCAACGCAGAAAATTATGAGCTGTGCAAGTATGGTGTGAAGGGCGTTGACTGGGTCGATGGCGAAGACTTTGTAAGCAACGGCACTACATACAAGACTTGGGCTTACCCTGACGGCAAGGCTGAAGAGTACTTGCAGAAGGCTCCCTATGCAGGTAAGTTCCTGCTGCTACCCAACATCAATGTGTCCGACCGCATCTGTGCCCACTACGACACCACAGAGAAGCTGTGGTACACGGAGCTGTACTACAAGTTCCCCCAGTATGGCGATCCCAATACCGAAGGCGTTTGGCTGCCTGAAGTACCCAGAGAGCACTCTTCCGCGGTTACGGAGCTGGACGGTCAGTATGTGGACGAGATCCGCTCCTATGCCTGGGTTGGTCTGAAGAATCAGGGGAAGACGCCTGTAGAGCTTTTGGAGGAGTACCACGGCCTGCGTACCACCTTCGCTGATTACTTCACTTGGCTTGATGCGCAGTATCAGTCTGCACAGACCTATTTCGCGAATAAGTACGCTAAATAAGAGCTAAGCTGGGATGCCGCTCGTCCGTTCGGGCGGGCGGTATCTTGCATATAATTATGGATACCATATTAAAAGTGAACGGAGGAAGCTTATGAAAAAACGGATCTCTTTTCTTTTGGCACTTACCATTATGTTTTCTCTGGTCGGCTGCCAGCTAATTCCGGGAAATCAGCCCACAGAGCCTACGGAGCCACCGGCAAATACGACTCCGCCTGCGGATGCGGATGTGGTTTTGACCATCGATAAAGAGGACGGCAACGAGGTCGTTTTCGGTGTCGGTACCCAGCTGGACCCCCATTTCTTTTCTCAGAATGTGGGCCTGGGCGATGTAAGTAGCGGCACCCCTTGGGAATGCAAGGAAGAGGACTGGGCGATCGTTGAGCAGCGTGTCAAGGATATGAATCTGAAGCGTATTCGTGTTATGCTGCAGCCCGGTTGGTATGTGATCAACGAGGCCAACACCGAGGAAGGCATCTACGACTGGGATACGGAATGTATGCGCTCCCTCTATAAGGTGCTGGATCTGGCACAAGAAAACGGAATGAAGGTCAATATCACCATGTGGGGCATTGATACCGGTACTGCCGGCTTTATGCGTATTGCCGGTGCTTCCGGTTGGGTCGATGTGCCCGCGCCTGCGTACGAGGAGCTGTTTGTTTCCTGCTTTGCGGACTGCATTAAGTATCTGCGGGAAGAAAAGGACTACACCTGCGTCAGTGAGGTCACGCTGTTCAACGAGCCGAACTCCATTTATAAGGGGAACAAGGCCAACGAGGAATATTGCGCACTGTGCAT
The DNA here is from genome assembly GCA_015067785.1 of Oscillospiraceae bacterium. Classification (GTDB taxonomy): domain Bacteria; phylum Bacillota; class Clostridia; order Oscillospirales; family Oscillospiraceae; genus Faecousia. Next base: position 20,638 of record SVLR01000031.1, on the reverse strand, counting down.
AAAGATGCATAACGCCTTTGAGGAAAAGGGCATTCGCGATGATGTACTGTTTAACCTTTCCGACGATGCCCGGGACGCTGTGTGGATGGCAAAAACCCTTATGAATCTGGATGGCATCATCGATGTTGCCAACTCTCACACCTACAGCCTTGGCGATACCTATGATCCGGAAACCCAGACCTCTCTGCGGGATATGTCCAATGAGGAGATCTGCTATGACCTTCCCCATTACAACTTGAATGAATGGAAGCAATGGACGGATGAGTATCCGAATGTCCCCCATATCTGGGGCGAATTTGGTACGGTTAACGGCTCCGGCTCACACACGACAATGGATACCTACAGTCCTGAGCGAGGCTTGGAAATTGCCCGCATTGGTCTGAATATGTTCAATATGGGCAGTCAGGGTATGTCTTACTGGGTGTTGTTCAGCCAGTACTACAGCAGGAGCGATTTTAATATCGGTAATATTATGGATATGGGTCTGTGGGGCTTTGCTGATGAGGGCTATAACTGCCGTCCTATGTACTATTCCTACTCTATGATCACCCGTTTCATCGAGGAAAGCGATGTGATCTTCCCCATCAAGAGCAGCGATGAGAACATTGTAGCGGTTGCCTTCCGGCAGGGGGATAAGTGGTCTTACTGCGTGGTCAACAACGGCGACGAGGCCAAGAAGGTCAGCTTTGTGAATATGGATAACTTCCCCGGCGAGCTTACCCGCTATGTCTACGACGAAGCCAATGTTCCCACCGACAACCAGGTCATCGGAGATAGCGGCGAGGTAACTGCGGATGGCCGCGTTATTACCGATACTGTGGAAGGCAGAACCTTTGTAATCTACACCAACAAGTAAATAATAGGAGGAAGAAGCTATGCATAAAAACAGTCACTTCTGCAGATTGTTGGCATTTCTGCTCACACTGACTATGATGCTGCCTTTAGCAGCTTGTGTTCCCCCAACGATCGATCCAACCCAGCCTGCCGATCCAACTGACCCACCCCAGCAATTGGTGGTGCCGGACGGCTACAGCCATGTAACCGTGGGCGCGCTGGCAGGTGTCAATATTTACGGTACCAGCGTGGAATTTGATCCCCATTTCTTCTCTGCAAATGTGCAGCGCGATGTTTTTAAGGAAGAGGATTGGGCAATCGTGGAGCGCCGTGTGAAGGAAATGGGCATTGACCGTTTCCGGGTTATGCTGCGGCCTTCCTGGCTAGAGCCGCTCAATGACAACGAGGATAACAGCGCTATTAACTGGGATGCACTGACCACCGATTCTGTGGAGATGCAGAGCGTTTACAAGGTGCTGGATCTTGCACAGGCAAATGGCATTGATGTAAACCTGACCCTCTGGGGCACAGAAAATGTTGTTTCGCTGGTCGATCTTGAAATCATGGACCAGATCAAGGCGCAGGGAGGTCATTTCCTCGCCAAGGGAAATGATAGCAGCAACTGGATGATAGGCACCTTGTATCCTGAAGAATTTGCAGAGAACTTTTCTGCCTACATACAGCTGCTGCAGCAGAAGGGCTACACCTGTGTTACCGAGATCACGCCCTATAATGAGCCCAGCTTCAGCTACTTTATCGATGGCAAAGTAAGCTTTGAGGCGTACAAGGAGCTTTGTCTGGCAATCGACGCCCGCTTTAGAGCGGATGGCATTCGCGACGATGTTCTGTTTAATCTCAGCGATAACATCGACACCCATGAGGAGTGGCTGGAAAGCACGATGTCTGAACTGGATGATATTGCAGATCTTTACAATTCCCATACTTATATTTTCGGTTATGAGACACCGAATTCCGAAATCTTTGGCTGGGAAGAAGAGAATAAGAACATTACCCGCCACACCGGAAAGCCTCATGTTGTTGGCGAGTTCGGCTCCAACCAGAATGTGGGCTCCAGCAGACAGAGGGATATCGATCTTTATGAGCGCGGTGTTCTGATCGTTCGGGAAATGCTGAACTTCTACAATGCCGGCGCTGCGGGTGCCAGCTATTGGGTGCTGTCTGATCAATACTATACCTATAATGCGGCTTATTCGGAAATGATGATGCTGGGTCTGTGGAAGGGTACCCGTGAGCTGTACTATCCGGATCAGGATTACTATAAGACCGTAAAGGAAGATTATGAGGTGCGTCCCCAGTACTACGCTTTCTCCCTGATGAGCAAATATGTACCCAAGGGTGCAGAGGTCTATCCCATTAACCTGAATAATGAATTTGCACTTGGTACTGCCTTTAAGGGTGAGGACGGCAAGTGGGTCTATGTGCTTGCCAACGGCAATGCCGAGGGCGATGCGTTGAAGCTGGCGCTGCAAAATGGCGAGCTGGTTGGGGAATACGAAATGTATGTCTACAGCGAGGATTCGCTGCCTGAGGGCGACAGCCTGATCGCTGCCTCTGAGACCTTGACTACCGAAAATCTGGTGGTAACGCTGGACCTGGCACCGCAAACCGTGGTTCTGCTCCGTCAGAAATAAACGGAAAGTCAAAGGAGAGGATAATATGAAACTCACGAAAATTGTAAGTCTTACCTTGTGCCTTGTATTGGCGTTGATGCTGATTTGTCCGCTCACAGTCCATGCTTATGTCGGAGATCCGCAGTGGACAACGGAAGTGGAGCCGGTAGAAGACTATGCCTACTCTTTTGCAGTGGTTGGCGATACCCAAGTCGTTAACCGTTTTCATCCCGAGGAATACCACAAGATCTATAAGTGGATCGTAGACAATGCGGAGGAAAAGAAAATTGCTTATGTAATGGGCTTGGGTGACATTACCGATGGCGATTCCTCTCAGGAATGGCAGCGGGCGCAGGAAAGCTTCTGGCTGCTGGCAGAAAATGGCATCCAGCACTCCCAGGTCCGCGGCAATCACGATTCTAAGGAACGGTTTGAGCTGTTCATAGGCGGCGATATGGACTATCAGGACAGCATTCAGGGCGCATTTAACGATAAAATGGCCAACACCTGGCGGCTTTTGGAGATCGGTGAGGTCAAGTATCTCATTTTTGCGCTGGACTACGGCTTCGGTGATGATGTGATGGCATGGGCAGGGGAGATCATCGAGCGCTACCCTGAGCATAATGTCATCATCACCACCCACGCCTATATGTACAGAGACAAGACGACCTTGGATGCCGGAGATGAATGTCCTCCCAGCGAGACCGGCGGCAAGGACGGTGATTATATTTGGGAAAACTTTATTTCCAAATACGAGAACATTAAGCTGGTGCTCTGCGGACATATCGATTGCGATAATGTGCAGATCACTGAGCAGACCGGTGACCACGGCAACAAGGTGACCCAGATCCTGATCGACCCGCAGGGACTGGATAAGGATCTCGGTCCCACAGGTCTGGTAGCTATGTTCTATTTCTCCGAGGATGGCAGAAAGGTTAAGGTGCAGTATTACTCTACCATTCGGGGCGATTATGAGGTCTCTTCCGAAATTACGGAGTTTACTCTGGATGTGGTGGAGCCGACTGCACCGGAGTCCACCGAGCCTGCACCCACTGAACCTTCCGCAGAGCCTGCGCCTCAGCCCACCGGCTTTATGGCTTGGCTCCAGAAGCTGATCGCAATGATCGTTGCTTTCTTCGCAAATCTCTTTGGCTAATCCATATAATCTGCCGACCTACAAGTATTTTGTAGGTCGGCAGATTGGAAAATACAAACGATAATGATATACTAAGGGAGAAAAATAATGAATCGACGCTTTATTTGTTTGCTCCTTTCTTTGAGCCTTATGACCTGTATGGTCTCAGGCTGTCAAAATAGTCCCGCAGAAACACCGGCAACGGACCCCATCCCATCGGGACCTACCGATGCTCCTACGGATCCGATGCCTACGGAGCCCACACAGCCCAATACGACAAGCCCTACAGAATCCCCGGAGGAGGAAATTATGGAAGGTTATTGGTACAATACCACAGATTATGGCATCCAAGTAAATGAAAACGGCGTGATGCAGTTAGCAGGCAAGGATCTGTATATTGCAGGTACCAACTGCTATAACCTTTTTAACCAGTGCTTTGACGATTTTTCTCCCGAGGAGGCCAAGCGGACGCTGGATGTTCTAAAGGAAAACGGCATTTCTATCGTCCGCTTTAACTGCGGTGGGTATTCCTATAACGACCTGCAGTACTACATGCAAAATAAGGAGGCTTATTTGGAGCTGCTGCGCCAAATCGTAAACTATGCCCAGCAATTGGAGATCGGACTGATCCCCAGCTTTTTCTGGCTGTATCACGCGGTGCCGGATTATTATGATGAGCCCCTGCGCAGCTGGGGACGGGCAGACAGTCAGACGGTGCAGTTCCTTTGCGACTATACTGCCGCTGTGGTAAATAAGCTGAAGGACAGTAAGGCGATTTTTGCCTGGGAGTTTGGCAATGAATTTAACTTAAGCTGTGACTTGCCCAATGCGGACGAGCATATGCCTGCCCTGCCGTCCCACAGTAAGCGCACCCAAAGAACCGCAGAGGATCATCTGTCTGCAACAGATGTCAGCTATGCCATCGGCAGATTCAGCCAAACCATCCACGCGATCGACCATACCGGACGGATGATCACCTCCGGCAATGCGACGCTGCGTCCCTCTCAGTATAACCAGCTTCATTACAATAGCTGGAATCAGGACACCTATGAGGAATATAAGCAGATCACCGCTATGTTTACACCGGAAGGTGTGGATACCATTAGCGAGCACGTATATTTCCAGTCCCAGAAAACCTTCGGTAAGGAACTTTCTCTCTCTGCGTATCTGTCCTATATGATGCAGATGTCAAAAGAGATGAAAAAAGCCTATTTTGTAGGCGAATGGGGCGGTGGAAGCGATGAGGATATGGCCTCCTACCGGGAGATCGGCAACGATTTTGTGGATGCCGGTGTGCAAATCTGCTTGCTGTGGAACTTTAATTTGAATGAAAATTCTGTGGAATACAGCTTTTCGGCAGACAGCCTGAGAGGGCAGCGCCTTTTTGCGGTCATTGCCCAGCTGAATCACCGCTATCAAACAGAATTTAACCTATAATACCACCGCCCGGAGGGGGAGAAAAGACTATGAAAACCGTCATATATCAAGAGGATTTTGACTATCCGGAAACCCAGATGCATTTCCATCTGTTTTGTCAGGATTATCCGGAGCTGCACGACCACAATTACTGGGAGTTTTTCTTTGTTGTGGGCGGCAGCGTGACCCACGTGACAGAGAAAGGGGAGCAGGTGCTGACGGAGGGTATGGGCTATTTGATCCATCCCAGCGACTGCCATTACTTTACAGAGGCTTCGGACGATTATGCCCAGCTGAACGTGATGATCTCTGATGCGTATTTCCGTGAGCTATTGGGCTTTGTTGACGAGAATCTCTATCAAAATATCAATGCGGTTAAAAATCCAATGTTCTATATGGTGGGAAGCAGTGTCAGCAGAGAGATGCAGAAGACCCTCCATGCAATTCAGATCACCAATGTGGCAAACCAGAAACGAATCACCGCACTGACAAAGCTGATGTGGCTGGAGGTGATCAAGCTGATCTACCGCAAGGACCCGGTACTCAATCAGGTCTATCCGGAGTGGCTGAACAATTTCATCAATGAAATTCAAAAGCCTCAAAATATCGGCAGAAAAGCCTCGGAGCTGACGGAGCTGACCCATTTCAGCCACCGGCATTTAACACGGCTGTTCCTGCGGCATACGGGACAGACGCTGAATGAGTATCTGCTGGTTGCCCGCATGAATTATGCAGCCATGCTGCTGCGTACCACACAGCAGGATATTTTGCAGATCTCTGCCTCCGTGGGCTACGATTCACTGAGCCATTTCATTCGCATATTCAAGGCGCATTTCAAAACGACTCCCAAGCAGTATCGGATGACCTACCACAACCAGAAGGAAGAATTCTAATACGATCACAGGAGAAAGAAAATGGATTTGTTTAACAACGCAAAATGGATCGGCAGCGGCAATCCCATCGTTACCAGAGTGACCGGCGAAAGGAGCCCGGCATTGCAGCTGCGGAAGGAATTTACCTTGGAGAAGGTGGGCGATGCCCGGTGTATGATCTCCGGACTCGGCTGCTTTGTGCTGTATATCAACGGCAAACGGGTAGGGGACGAGGTGCTCTCTCCTGCCTTTACAGACTATGACAAGCGGGTGCTGTACTGTACCTATGATGTAACGCAGCTGCTTGCGCCGGGACAAAATGTGGTGGCGGTCTGCCTGGGTGACGGCTTTTATAACCAGACTGCTCACGATACCTGGGGTTTTTATCAGGCACCGTGGCGGGATACCGCGAAATTGCTGCTGCAGCTGACAGTAGACGGAGAAACCGTACTTGTGACCAATGAGAGCTGGAAGCAGACCACAGACGGCGCAACGATCCACAATTGCCTGCGTACCGGCGAATATTACGATGCGCGGAAAGAGGACGGCTGGAGAGAGACCGGCTATGACGATGGGCATTGGCCAAAAGCGCAAATTATGCGCCCGCCTGCAGGTAAGCTGGTTCCCCAGCTTTTGCCGCCGATCCGGGAATGTGAGATCCTGCCGGCGGTGGATATGTGGAAATCGGAAAAGGGCTGGGTCTTTGATTTCGGTAAAAATATGGCAGGCTATATCTCCCTGAAAATGGCGGGAAAAGCCGGAGAAACGGCTGCGATCCGCTACAGCGAAAAGCTTGACGGCAAGGAGCTGGATCAGAGAAATATTAACTGCTATGTGCTGGATACGGATGATTTTTCCGTAGACAAGTATACCTTCCGTGGGGAAGGTGTGGAGTGCTGGAAGCCCAGCTTTGTGTACCACGGCTTCCGCTATGCAGAGCTGACAGGGGTAGAGGAAGCACCTTCTTTAGATGCGCTGACGGCTTGTTTTGTCCATACAGACTTGCACCAAAAGGGCGCATTCCATTCTTCCTGCGATATGCTAAATTGGATTTATGAGGCAGGTATCCGCTCCTTCCTTAGCAATTTCCACGGCATTTCCGAGGACTGTCCCCAGCGTGAAAAGAACGGCTGGACCGGCGATGCTGTGATTTCTGCAGGCTATGCGGTCTGCCAGTTCGATATGAAAGAAGCATACCTCAAATGGCTGGCGGACATTGCAGATAGCCAGCGCAGAAACGGTCAGCTCCCGGGCATTGCGCCTACAGGCGGCTGGGGACATAACTGGGGCAGCGGTCCTGCGTGGGACAGCGCACTGTTTATCCTGCCCTATGAGCTATACCTGGAAACCGGTGACACTTCCTGTATGGAGCTGGTATATGATGCCGCCCAGCGGTATTTGGAATATGCCAGGTACTATCGCGAGGATGGCCTTGTTTGCTACGGACTGTCTGACTGGTGTCCGCCGGATCTGCCGGAGCTGAAGTTGATGGACAATCGTCTTTCGGACTCTTGCTACTACTATGCTATGCAGCAAATTATGGTAAAGATGGCAGAGCGTGCCGGCGAGCCGGAGAAAGCTGAAAAATACCGCCGTGAAGCGGAAGAAACAAAGGCGGCCATCCGCTGCCACTATATTCAGGGTGACTGCGTAGATAACGATGGTCAGGGCGCGTTGGCAGAGGTGCTGTATTTCCGCATCGTAGAGGGTCAGCAGGCGGAAAAGATTGCTGCAAAGCTGGCACGCACAATGCAGCAGGATGGCTACAGCTACAAGGTAGGTATCTTAGGTATGAAGGCGCTGCTCAATGCTTTGTCTCAGTACGGCTATACTGAGGCTGCCTATAAGTCCGTAGATCGGGAGGAGTATCCCTCTTACGGTTACTGGAGAAAGCTTGGCGCAACCACCCTTTGGGAGTGTTGGGAAAATACCAGTTTTGGCTCTCAGAACCATCATATGTATGCCGATGTGGTGAACTGGATGTTCCGCAATATAGGCGGTCTGCAAAACGCAGGAGTTGCCTATGACAAATGCTGCTTAAAGCCTTATTTCTTTGAGGAAATCTGCAGCGCATCTGCAGAAACGGAAACACCCCGGGGTCTGCTCCGCTTCGACTGGAAGAAGGAAGCAAATCTCTTTATGGCAGATATCGTTCTTCCGGAAGGCACGGAAGCAAGCTTGTACTTGCCGGGCCAGGCACCTATGTCGGTGCAGACCGGTCATATCGAAATACAATTGTGAACTTGCAAAGGAAGGATAATATGAACTATATTGGCATCGATATTGGTGGCACAAAGTGCGCCGTATCTCTTGGTTGTTCCGACGGTCAGGGAAATGTGCATATAATACATAAATGCCAGAAGCGGCTGACAGATAAAAGGCCTCCGGAGCAGGTACTGCCGGAGCTTTTGGAGGATGTAAAGCTTTGCATTTTGCAAAGCGAGGAAGCACCTAAAGCCATCGGCATTAGCTGTGGCGGTCCATTAAGTTCCAAGAGGGGTTTGGTGCTGTCTCCACCTAACCTGATCGGCTGGGACAATGTGCCGATTGTAGAATATTTTCAAAAGGCTACCGGCTTGCCCACATTTTTATGCAACGACGCCAACGCCGGCGCATTGGCAGAGTGGCGGATGGGCGCAGGCCGGGGCACGGAGAATATGGTTTTTATGACCTTCGGCACAGGCTTGGGCGCAGGCCTAATCTTAAACGGTCAGCTTTACGAGGGTACCAGCGATTCGGCAGGGGAGCTGGGACATATCCGCCTTGCACCCTTTGGTCCGGTTGGCTATGGAAAGTCCGGCTCTTTCGAAGGCTTTTGCAGCGGGAATGGTATTGCCCAGCTTGCCAAAAGCTATGTGACGGAAGAGATCCAAATGGGCAAAGCCCCGGCGATCTGCCCTACGATGGGAGAGCTGAATACCTTGACTGCAGAGAAGGTCTGCATCGCTGCCCGTGAGGGAGATGTGCTTGCCAAGAAGATCATTTCCAAGTGCGGACAGATGCTGGGCGTTGGCTTATCCATGGTGATGGATATGCTCAATCCCGAAAGAATCGTCATTGGCAGCGTCTTTACCCGGGCAAGAGATCTGCTCTGGCCCGAGGCGGAAAAGGTAATTTTAGAGGAAGCGCTGGAATACACCCGGCAGGTCTGCGAGGTTGTACCTTGTGGACTTACAGAATCCGTTGGTGATATTGCGGCGCTGACCGTTGCGGATTACTACTTCACACGGAGCATACAGGAGTGGGAATAATGAAAGAGATTACACAGAGCTTCCTCAATGACTTTTTTGACCGTCACGGCGATCTGCTGTCACTTAAGGAGCAAATTTTAGAGGCTTGCGAAACACTCATTACTGCCTTTGAAAACGGAAATAAACTACTGCTTTGCGGTAATGGCGGAAGCTGTGCTGACTGCGACCATATTGCAGGCGAGTTTCTCAAGGGTTTTCTTCTGAAGCGCCCTGCAAATGCAGACTTCCAAAAGGAAATGGCAGAAAAATACGGAGAGTGTGGCGCAGAAATTGCCGGAAAGCTCCAGCAGGGACTGCCTACCATTTCTCTTGTTACTCACAGCGCAGCCATTTCCGCTTTTGAAAACGATGTAGACCCGGAACTCATTTATGCTCAGCAGGTGCTTGCCTACGGCAAGCCTGGAGATGTGCTGATCGGTATCAGTACTTCCGGCGGCGCAAAAAATGTGGCTGCCGCAGTTATGACCGCAAACAGCCTTGGCCTGCACACCGTTGGTCTGACCGGTAAGACCGGCGGGGTTTTGGCAGAGCTTTCCGACTTGGCGCTTATTATGCCTAAAAGTGAAACCTACCGCATTCAGGAGGACCATTTGGCGGTGTACCATCTCCTTTGCGCGGTGGTAGAATACGAATTGTTCGACAAGTAAAATAGATCGGCAAATTAAGAGAGGGTTAGTAGTATGAAATGGAACAGAATCCTTGCGCTGCTGCTGTGCGCAGCGATCATGCTCTCGGTGCTTGCTTCCTGCGGCATTCACCCGCCGGTGGACCCCACGGAGGGAACAGAGCCCACAGAGGCACCCGGCAACGGCTACCCCAGCGCGGAAAAATGGGTTGCCTTCGAAATTCCCTTTGAAAGTGAAATGCTATATGTTGACCCGGTGTATAACTACGATATGGATGTGGTTTTCACCCATACGGACAGCGGAAAAACCTTTACACAGCCTGCGTTTTGGTGCGGGGGAAATCAGTGGAAGGTCCGTGTTGCCCTTACGGAGCTGGGAGAATGGACCTATGAGACCAAATGCACCGATGCTGCCAACGCAGGTCTGCACGGCTTGACCGGCCGCATAAACTGCGTGCCCTACAGCGGTGATCTGGAGATTTATAAAAGAGGCTTCCTGAAGGTGGAAAAGGGTACCCGCTATTTTATGTATGAGGACGGAACGCCGTTTTTCTATCTCGGGGATACCCACTGGACCCTGCCGATAGAAGAGCTGAACGGCATTGGCGGCATCTCTCAGGAGCTGGCGGATGAATACGGTATTACCTCCCAATTTCATTACATTATGGATGTGCGTATGGCGCAGGGCTTTACCGTGATGCAGACCCAGCCTCTCGGCTGGTACACCGGTGCTTCAGGCAATAGCTGGTTCGGTGATGCGGGCGGCTCTGTTTTTGACTACGGCATCAATGATATGATCGTGGAAAAGTTCAATCTGTATGACCGGTACTTTGCCTATATTGCAGAGAAGGGCTTTGTCAACGCCAATGCCCAGTTTGCCTATCCGGAGGAGCTGATTGAAACCTATCTGTCCGGCAGGATCAGCGCCCAGCAGCTGGAAAAGCTCTGCCGCTACTGGGTGGCAAGATACAGCGCCTATCCTGTGATGTGGACCACCGCACAGGAGGGCGACAACGACTACTATAGCTACGGTGGCTGCACGCCTGCCAACAATCCCTGGCTGCTGGTTATGGAATATGTGTCTAAGTATGATGTATATGACCATCCTACCACCTGCCATCAGGAAAATACGGGCAATACGGTGGTGAACAATTCTACCTTTGGCGAAAGGAAAGAACACGAATGGTACGCTGCCCAGTATACCATCAATCCTGCAAACGGAAATCTGCCTCCCTTTGGCGTCCTGAAGGAGTATTACTTCGACAAGGCGGCAAAGCCTACAGTCAACTACGAGGGCAGATATGACCACTTCTGGACCGGCACCTTCGGTGCAAGAGCCCAGGGCTGGGTCGCCTTCCTGAACGGCAACTGTGGCTATGGCTACGGCATACAGCCGATCTGGAGCATTGTTTGGGCAGAGTATGGCGATAAGACCCCCACCAGCGATGAGGTGGAGACCTATCCGAGAGATTATAACTGGGTGGAAGGTCTGTATTCGGAAGCGGGTCAGCAGCTGATCTATATGAAGAAATTCCTCTTGGGATATGATTGGCATGATTTGGTGCCCTGCTTCGACGGAAATGAGTATTACCGTCCGGGAACCAGCAAGAACTACAGCGTCGCCCACATTGACGACGAGGTTTATATAGCTTACCTGTACGGCACGGACCAGAGCGGCTACGGCAGCTTTGCGAATATGAAAAACGGTATGTATGCACTTACCTGGTTTAATTGCCGCACCGGAGAGAGTACCGCGGAAGAAATCGTGGTAGAAAATTCCGGTTTTGCGATCCCCAATAAGCCGGATGCAAACGACTGGGCCGTTGCGGTGCAGTATAAAGGATAAGAAACAGATAGAAAACCTCTCAGGGAGCAATTCCTTGAGAGGTTTTCTTTGCATAAAGGCAGGAAACTGGACTTGCAGTTCCGAATAGGGTATAGGGGAGGTGACGCGTATGGTTGCCGCTGTATGGCTGATGCTCAGCGGACTGATGTACGCACTGCAGCTGTCCACGGGGAGTTTCCCAAAACCCCTGACGGAGGAGGAAGAAAGCTACTACTTGGACCGTGTAGAAAAAGGGGACATTGAGGCGCGCAATATTCTCATCGAACGCAATCTCCGCCTTGTTGCCCATATTATGAAGAAGTACTATGCACAGACTGCGGATCAGGAGGACCTCATTTCGATCGGCACCATTGGACTTATTAAAGGAATTACTACCTTTGATCGCAAGAAGGGAGCCCGGCTTGCTACCTATGCCGCCCGGTGTGTGGAAAACGAGATACTAATGTACTTTCGCAGTCAGAAAAAGAGCAGTCAGGATGTGTCCCTGTCGGATTACATAGAGACCGGAACGGACGGCGCGGCGCTGTCCCTTATGGATGTGGTCGGCGGGGATGAGGACTTATTGGAACAGGTCAGCCGCCGTCAGCAGCTCCAAAAGCTTTGCGCTGCGGTGGACAGTTGCCTTACAGAGCAGGAAAAGGAAGTGGTGATGCATCGCTACGGCTTGGCAGGACATAGCGCCAAGCGGCAGAGGGAGGTAGCGCAGAAGCTGGGCATCTCCCGTAGCTACGTATCCAGAATCGAAAAACGGGCGCTGCAAAAGCTGAAAGCGGCATTGGAGGAATAGGGAAAAGCCCTTTACCAAAAGGAGAGGGATTGACATTTTTTGAAAAAAACTGTATTGTAAAAGAAATACACCACCTAAGAAATTTATCCCGAAAGGAATTTTACAGTATGCTGCACGAAACTATTCATTTAGCGGAGCGATTTCCCGCGTTGTCCCAAAACGGCTGTGATCCTAAGCTGACGCTGTATCTGCCGGATAATATGACAGAAATGGGACGAGGGGACGAGAAGCATCCCTGTCTGCTGATCTGTCCCGGTGGCGGCTACGGTATGGTCAGCCAGCGGGAGGGAGAGCCCATTGGGCTACACTTTTTGCCCCAAGGCTACAATGTTTTTATCCTGCGTTACTCCGTAGCGCCCAATTGCTTCCCTACGCAGCTGCGTGAAGTGGCGGCGGCTATGGAGCTGATTTACGAAAATGCGGAGAAGTGGCACTGCGATACCGATAAGATAGCCATTATGGGCTTTTCTGCCGGCGGTCACTTGGCTGCTCACTACAGTAATGCCTATAACTGGCCGGAGGTGCGGGAAATGTTCCCGGAGAGCAAGCCTGTCAATGCTTCTATCTTGTGCTATCCAGTCATTACCGCTGACCCGAAGCACGCCCATCTTGGCAGCTTCCAAAATCTGCTGGGTAGGCAAGAACTGACGGCAGAAGAACAGCTTCGCTTCTCCTGCGACAAGATGGTGTCACGGCAGACACCGCCCACATTTTTATGGCACACCCGGCAAGATGCTTCGGTGCCGGTGATGAACACGCTGCTTTACGGGCAGGCCTTGGCGGAGAATAATGTTCCCTTTGCTGTCCATATCTATCCCGAGGGCTGGCACGGCCTGGCAACGGTGGATCACATAACCAACGGCGAGCTGAGCCCGGCAATTATGCACGCGAAGGAATGGCTGGACGCGGCAAGTAAGTGGCTGTCCTTTACATTTTAAGTAAAATGACCCGATCAAGGGATTTTCCTTTGATCGGGTCACTATTATGCATTGTAGCCGTTGGGGTTTTTGCTCTGCCAGTTCCAGGAGTCCCGGCACATATCGGTAAGATTCTTTTCTGCCTTCCAGCCGAGCACTTCCGCACTCTTAGCGGGGTCTGCATAGCAGGTGGCAATGTCGCCGGGGCGGCGGTCTACGATCTTGTAGGGAAGCTCTAAGCCGTTGGCGGTGTTGAAAGCCTTTACCATATCCAGCACGGAGTAGCCGGTGCCGGTGCCGAGGTTAAAGACCTCACAGCCCTTGTGGCTTTCCACAAACTTAACGGCGGCTACGTGTCCCTTGGCAAGGTCTACCACATGGATATAGTCCCGGACACCGGTGCCATCGTGGGTGTCGTAGTCATTACCGAATACGCTTAAATACTCCCGTCTGCCGATGGCGACCTGGGTGATGTAGGGCATGAGGTTATTGGGAATACCGCGGGGGTCTTCGCCAATGTCGCCGCTTTCGTGGGCGCCGATGGGGTTAAAGTACCGCAGCAGCACGATGCCCCACTCCTTATCAGCATGTGCCATACCGGAGAGGATCTGTTCGGTCATAAACTTGGTCCAGCCGTAGGGATTGGTGCAGTTTCCGGTACGGGAGGTCTCCCGCAGCGGCATTTCGTTATCCGCGGTGTAAACGGTAGCGGAGGAGGAGAAGATAATGTTCTTCATACCCACTTCGTTCATTACCTTTGTCAGCACCAAGGTGGAGTTTAAGTTATTGTCGTAGTACTTCCAGGGAATCGATACGGATTCGCCGACCGCCTTCAGTCCTGCAAAGTGGATGACGCAGCCGATCTCATTTTCTGCAAAGATCTTGCGAAGCAGCCCCTCGTCCCGGACATCGCCCTCGTAGAACTTGAGGGCCTTGCCGGTGAGCTTCTGCACCCGGTTCAGACTTTCTGCATTGGAATTGCAAAGATTATCAATGACCACTACGCCGTAGCCGCTATTAAGCAGTTCCACGCAGGTGTGGGAGCCGATATATCCGGCACCGCCGGTTACCAGTACATTCATCATTCTGCCTCCTTATTGACATAGGAAATAAAGTCCATAAAGCCCTTTTTGCCGCTTTCGGTATTCTTATAGACACCGGCATCCTCCAAAACGGCGGCAAATACCTTGCCGGTCTCCTGCAGGAGGATAGAAAGGGCGTTTTCTTCTGTAAAGGCGTACTGGGCTTTCAGTCCGTCTACCCAATCCGCGTGCTTGGAAAGAGTCTCGTCACTGCGGATATCACAGCCTGAAACGATGGCATCCGCCAGATCACTCAGCTCCTTTTTCAGTCGGCTGGGGAGTACTGCCAGACCCATCACTTCGATCAGACCGATGTTCTCTTTCTTAATGTGGTGCTTGTCTGCGTGGGGATGGAACACACCGAGGGGATGCTCGGGTGTCGTAATGCTGCATCGTAGCACCAAGTCCAGCTCGTATTTTTCCCCTCTGCGCCGGGCAATGGGGGTGATGGTATTGTGAGGCTCGTCGTCCGTAAAGGCGAGAATGCCGCAATTTTCGTCGGAATAGCCACGCCAAGCATTCAGGATCTTTTCCGCCAAATCTGCGAGACGGTCGGGATCGTTGCCGTTTAAGCGGAGGACGCTCATGGGCCATTTTACGATGCCGGCTTCGATTTCTTCATAGCCTGCAAAGGTGACGGTGCTTTCAATGGGCGCGGTTTCCATGGCGAAGGTGTAGTGACCGCCCTGGAAATGCTCGTGGCTGAGAATGGAGCCGCCGACAATGGGCAGATCTGCATTGGAGCCCACGAAGTAATGGGGGAAGACGGTGACAAAATCCAGTAGCTTCCGGAAAGCTGCCCGGTCGATCTTCATGGGGATGTGCCGGGAATTAAAGACGATGCAGTGCTCGTTATAGTATACATAGGGACTATATTGCATAAACCAGCTGTTGCCGTCAATGGTGATGGGGAGGATCCGGTGATTTTGGCGGGCGGGGTGGTTCATTCGTCCGGCATAGCCCTCGTTTTCCGGGCACAGCAGGCATTTGGGATAGCCGGACTGGGGAGCGTTCTTGGCAGCTGCAATGGCCTTGGGGTCCTTTTCCGGCTTAGAAAGATTGATGGTAATGTCAATTTCACCGTATTCGGAGGCGTATTTCCAGCGCATATCCTTTGCGATGCGGTAACGGCGGATATAGTCCGTGTCACAGCTGAGCTTATAGTACCAATCGGTGGCGGCAACAGGGTCAATTGCATACTTTTCGCGGAAAGAACGGATGATCTCCCGGGGCATGGGGGTAAGAAGACCCATAATTTTGGTGTCAAAGAGGTCACGGGCAGTGATGTTATCCTCGCACAGACCCTTTTCGCAGGCATAGTCCAAAAGACCTTTGAGGATCTCCTCCAGATCTTCGCTTTGGGGCTCGTCGGAGGGGATATATTCATCCAGCTGCAGCAGCTCCAAAAGCTTATTCTGCAAAACCCGGTGATCCTCCGGTGCCGAAAGACCGCAGTTCATCCCGTAGGAAATAAGGGAGTCAATATAGGTTTCAATTTTCATTGTCATTCTCCGTTACTGAGAAAATAAACTTGGTTTCTGAGTGATAGGCTTCGCCGGCCTTGGTGATCGGCTGGGGCCAGTCGGGTTGGTTGAGGGAATTGGGGAAATACTGGGTCTCCAGACAGATACCGCCACGGTAGCAGTAGGAGACGCCGTCTTTTCCGGTTTCACCCTGCAGGAAATTGCCGGAGTAGAACTGAAGACCGGGACAGTCGGTCGTAACGGTCATAGTTCTGCCGGAAACGGGGTCTCTAAGAATGGCGCAGGGGTTGATGGCGGCATCAAAATTGTGGTCGTAGCCCTTTTGGGGAATCAGGGCATCGTAATCTTCGTTAATATCCCTGCCAATGGGCTTTGCCGTGCGGAAATCCATAGGGGTGCCGTCTACAGGGCGGTTTTCACCGGTGGGGATAGACGCGCTGTCTGCAACGGTAAAGAACCGGGCAGGCATACAAAGCAGCATATCCATTGCCTTTTCGGGATGGGTATGTCCGGCCAAATTAAAGTAACTGTGGTTTGTCAGGTTGAAGACCGTATCCTGATCGCAGATGGCGTCATAGGAAACAGCGAGGGTGCTGCTTTCCTCCAGGGTATAGGTGACCCGGAGCTTGGCATTGCCGGGGAAGCCCTGGTCGCCGTCGGGACTTTCCAGGGAGAAGGAAATGGAATGTCCGCTGACGGCATCCACCTTCCAAAGCCGATCCTTGAAAAAGTCGGGACCGGAGTGGAGATTGTTTTCTCCGTCGTTGACACCCATTTGGTACTGCTTGCCGTTCAGGGTAAATTTACCTTCCTTGGTGCGGTTGCTGTTTCTGCCCACCACGGTGCCGAAGAAGGTACCGCTCTTTATATAATCTACAGGGTCATCAAAGCCCAGCACCACATCTGCAAGGACGCCCTTGGCGTCCGGGACATACAGACGCTGGAGCGTAGCACCCAAATCGGAGATATGGGCCTCTAAGCCACCGCCGGAGATAGTGTAAAGACTGGCGGTTTGCCCATTGGGGAGTTTGCCGAATTCTCTTTTCATAAGCATACCTCTCATTTCACAAAGGCTTCCACGCCGCCGTGGGGACGGATGGAAAGTACATGACAAGCGCCTTCGCCAAGGGCAGCATCGATGCCGGAGCGGAAGCTTTCCAAAATTTCAAAGGGCACGAAGGCCTGTACGGTGCCAGCAAAGCCACCGCCGTGGACGCGATATGCGCCCAGACCCTTGAGATAATGCGCACACAAACCGAGGGCGACAGCTACATCCTGATGCTCTTTATAGCCCGCAGGGATCACATTTTGCAAGTACATCCAAGAGGAGTGACCGCTTTCTTTTATGAGACGCAGGAAGGCTTCAAAATCGCCTTTTTCCAGCGCGGCTACCTGCTGGGGCACCCGTTCGTTTTCTTGGTAGAAATGCATACAGCGCATCACAGCCCGATCGCCGCATTGCTCTCTCAGCGCAGGGATGGCAGCATAAAAGTCATTTTCCGAAATTTGGGTCAAGACCTCTTTGCCAAAGTAAGCACAAACTGCCTTGATTTCCTGGGTGATGGCAGCATATTCATCTGTCAGGTCTGCGTGACTTGCCCGGGTGTCGATGATGCACAGGGCGTGACCGCAGGCGGAGAAATCGAAATGAACAGGGCGGATCACCGGGTTTTCCTTGTCGAAAAAGTCGATGGTTACAAGATTGCCTACCGCGGAGGCCGTTTGATCCATCAGACCGCAGGGCTTGCCGAAAAATACATTTTCCGCGTACTGACCGATCATTGCGATCTCCGGCTGGCTTACCTTGCCGCCAAAGAACAGATGATTGATAATTGTGCCGATGAGTACCTCGTAGGCGGCAGAGGAGCTCAGACCGCTGCCGGGCAGCACCGTGGATTCTATGTAGGCATCAAATCCGGAAAGGACGCAGCCAAGCTGGGAGAATCTTGCTGCCACACCGCGGATCAGCGCAGGCGTGGTGTTGATCTCTGCTTCGATGGGCTGAAGCTTCCGCACATCTACCTCGCAAAGGGGATAGCCGGCAGACTGGATGCGGATAAAATCGGTACCGTTCGGGCGGACAGCCGCCACCGTATCCAGGTTTACCGCTGCAGCCAGCACGCGACCCCGCTGATGGTCGGTGTGGTTACCGCCAATTTCGGTACGACCGGGGGCGGAAAAATACCGCGCAGGCGCACCGCCAAAATGGGCAGCAAAGCCTGCATCCAAGGCGCTTTTTACAGCACGGCTCAGTATAAATTCAGACATAGGAATTCCTCCTTTATTTTATGTATGCACTATACCACAGATTTTGCGGTTTGTGTATGCTTTTTTTCATTTTTTTCTTCAATATTTGCAGGAGCATGAAAAAGCCCTTGCATTTTACCGGGCAGAGCGTGTACAATGGAGGCAGAGGTGGAAAAAATGACATTACAGGAGACGGTAAAAAAGACGAAGCTATACCTATTCGATATGGACGGTACGCTCTATTTGGGGGATCGGTTGTATGATTTTACTTTGGAGCTATTGCAGGAGATCAAGCGTGCCGGGGGAAAGTACTTATTTGTGACCAACAACTCCTCCAAGAGCGTCAGTGACTATGTAAAAAAGCTGGAGAAAATGGGCATTGAAGCCACCCGGGAGGACTTTATGACCTCCTCGCAGGCGACTGCCTATTACTTAAAACAAAACCATCCCGGAAAGACACTCTATGTCTGCGGTACCCGGTCTCTTGTAAAAGAGCTGGAAGGGGAGGGCTTTACCGTCACCACAGATTTGGATAAGGTAGAGTGCATCGTCATGGGCTTTGATACGGAGCTGACCTTTCAAAAGCTGCACGATGTGAGCTATTTGCTGTTGACCCGTCCGGAATTGCCCTATATTGCTACAAATCCCGATCTCGTCTGCCCGACAGAGTTTGGCAGCGTTCCGGACTGCGGCAGCGTTTGCATCGGCATTAAAAATGCCACAGGGAAAGAGCCGGTGGTCATCGGAAAGCCCAGTCCCCTGATGCCCCGGCTGGCAATGGCAAAATACGGTGCCAAGCCTGAAGAGACGGTAGTCATCGGTGACCGCATTTATACGGATGTAAAATCAGGACTGGCGGCAGGCTGTACCGGTATTTTGGTGCTGTCCGGCGAATCCACCTTGGAGACTCTCCAGCAGTCCAATGTAAAGCCGGATCTGGTACTGCAGGATGCAGGGGAGATTCTGCAAATACTCAAGGAGGCGTGAGCTATGGCGATTGTTACCATTATCGGTGCGGGTATGATGGGTTCCGCACTGGCATTTCCCGCCCGGGAGAATGGACACGAGGTGCGCCTCGTAGGTACTCATCTGGATCGGGAGATTATTGATACCTGCCGAAAAACCGGGCAGCATCCCAAATTTGAAAAGCCTTTCCCTGCCGGTGTTCGCTATTTCCAAATAGAGGAGGTCGAGGAGGCGATTGCCGGGTCTACAATGATCGTCGGCGGAGTCAGCAGCTTTGGCGTGGAGTGGTTTGGTGATGTGATCCTGCCGAAGATTCCCGCAGAGATCCCGGTGTTGACGGTGACCAAAGGTCTTATGAACACACCGGACGGAAGACTTCTTACCTACCCGGATATTTGGGCGGCAAAAATGGAGAAAATCGGTCATAAACTGTCGCTTAATGCCATCGGCGGTCCTTGTACCAGCTATGAACTGGTCGCCCACGACCAGACTGAGGTGGCTTTCTGTGGCAAGGATATGAAGATCCTACAGATGATGAAGGATATTATGGCGACGGATTATTATCATATCAGCCTTTCCGATGACGTGGTGGGCATTGAGAGTGCGGTAGCGCTGAAAAACGGCTACGCGCTGGGCGTGGCGCTGACCATTGGCCTGAACCAAAAGGCATTTGGCATCGACAGCGCGCTCCACTTTAATTCCCAAGCGGCTATTTTCGGACAGGCAGTGAAAGAAATGTACCATTTGCTGGCTTATCAGGGCGCGGCAACACTGGAGAATATGTCTGTCGGCTACGGTGATCTCTATGTGACGGTCTATGGCGGCAGAACGCGGCTCGTCGGCATTCTGCTGGGCAGAGGACTTACCATTGACGAAGCAAAAGAGGAGCTGAACGGCGTAACGCTGGAATCCTTAGTGGTGGCGGAGCGCGTTGCCCGGGCCATCCGTGTGGCGGCAGAAAAAGGCATTTTGGACGCAAAGGATTTTCCGCTGCTTCTCCATGTGGATGAGATCATCTGTCAGAAAAAGCCGGTAAACATCCCTTGGGAGGATTTTACATTTCACTATGAGAAGTAATTGAGAGACAGTAGGGCGGGGGGTGGTGCTTCGCGCAGCGAATCAAAATCTTAATGATTGCCGGTGGCAATCATACCTAAATCAAATGCTTCCGCAGCAATGATAGAGTTGACTTTGACAAAGGAGATTTTTCTATGCCGGAAAATATTTTCGAGATCCTTGGTGTTTCCCTTGTGATGCTCCTTGGCTTCCTGCCGTTTATCAAGATGGCCGTAAACCGTTTTGCGCCGGTAAAGACAAGCAAAGCGGTGGTTGTGGACAAAACGGTGATCCAGCGGTTTTCCAAGTACGCCGGTGACGGAAAGGCGAGGGAATATGTGATCGTATTTTCCTTGGAGGGCAAGAAAAAGTCCTTTTCCGTCTCCCAATTTTCCTACAATGGATATAAAATCAATGAGAAAGGTACATTAACATACCAAGGAAACAGGATTATTTCCTTTAAGTAATGTGACGGAAAGATAAAAATCT
>SVLR01000030.1 GCA_015067785.1 Oscillospiraceae bacterium | reverse complement strand
GCGGATCAGAACCACGGAGTGCTCCTGCAGGTTGTGGCCAACACCAGGGATATAAGCGGAAACTTCCATACCGTTGGTCAGACGCACACGGGCGATCTTACGCAGAGCGGAGTTCGGCTTCTTGGGGCTGGTGGTACGAACAGCAGTGCAAACGCCACGCTTCTGAGGGGAAGGCAGATTGGTAGCCTTGTTCTCCAGGGTGTTCAGACCCTTCTGCAGAGCAGGAGCGGTGGACTTGTAGGTGGACTGCTTACGGCCACTTCTAACAAGCTGATTAAAAGTAGGCATTCTATTTCTCCTTTCTTGAGTTCTCGCCATAAGGCAGATATATTCCACGGCATAGCCGATAGAATCAACTTACTTAAGTGTTGCGGCGGCAGCAGCGCCGACCTCGATCCCGCAGGCATATCCAAGCTCTATCTTGGACTTCACCCAAGTGACCGGTACACTGTGGAGCTGACAGAGCGCCGCAATGGGCTCGGTCAGTGCGGGGTCTGCATTTCTTGCGAGATAAACCTGCTGGGCGGAGCCGGAAAGTAAGGCTTTTCGGAGCTGCTTCGCTCCCACGACCACACGATGTCGGGCTATCTCGGAAGGACGTATGTCCCCGGTAGATTGACAGTCTGTTTGCGTATCCATACAGCTTCTTATTATACGCAAAAACTCAAAAAAGTCAACACTTTTTCTATATTTTTTCTGTATATTCTGTATTTACCTAAGTTTTATACCATATCTTCCCTACCCTGTCTACATCTGTCCGCAAAACGCAAATTTTCTCCGAAATCCACAGGTCATATACATCAAAAACGCCTTCCAGTCTCCCGGAAGGCGTTTTGTTAGAGATTATTCTTCAGTCTGAGCGATCTCTTCCGCATCACTTTCATCGTAGGTTGCCTCGGCGGATTCCACAACCTCGACAAACCGGCTGTCCTCGTCCATATTGGACTTGAAGTCGCGGTATGCCATCAGACCGGAGCCTGCGGGGATCAGCTTACCAATGATGACGTTCTCCTTAAGACCGACCAGGTGGTCAACCTTGCCCTTGATGGCAGCATCAGTCAGGACCTTAGTGGTCTCTTGGAAGGATGCGGCAGACAGGAAGGAGTCCGTGGCGAGAGATGCCTTGGTAATACCCAGCAGCACAGTGCTTGCAGTGGGCAGAACCAGATCCTCTTCGCCGGCATCAATGCGGGCCTGAACAGCAGAAACAGCGTCCTCAAACTCAAAGACATCAATCACAGTACCGGTCAGCAGTGTGCTGTCGCCGGGCTCTTCCACCCGTACCTTACGCATCATCTGACGGATAATGACCTCAATGTGCTTATCGTTGATCTCAACACCCTGCTGACGGTACACAGCCTGAACGGACTGCACAAGGTAATCCTGAACAGCCTCCACACCGGAGATGCGCAGAACATCCTGTGGATATAGCGCGCCATCGGTGATGGGCTCACCCTTTTGGACGGTCCTGCCGTTCTGTACCTTCAGACCGACGGAGTATGGCACCTGATAGACCTTGACCTCGCCATCCTCAGCGGTAATGGTAATGTTACGCTGTGCGGTACGGTGGGTCTCGTCAATAGATACCACACCGGTAACCTCAGCGATCTGTGCCATCTTTTTGGGACGGCGGGACTCGAACAGTTCTTCAACTCTGGGAAGGCCCTGGGTAATATCGTCACCTGCAACACCACCGGAGTGGAAGGTACGCATGGTCAGCTGGGTACCGGGCTCACCGATGGACTGCGCAGCGATAATACCGACTGCTTCACCGAGATCCACGCTCTTGGAGGTAGCCAGGTTCATACCGTAGCACCGTGCGCAGACACCGCTTCTTGCGCGGCAACCCAAAACAGTACGGATATAGATCTTATCGATGCCTGCGTCCTCGAACTTCTGCGCATCCTCAGGCATCATCATAACATCCTTGGAGTGCAGCAGCTCACCGGTGACGGGGTGCACGACATCGTTCACAGGATAACGACCCTTAATGCGGTTGCCAAAGGTGTCGATCACATCGCCGTTACGGACAACAGCGCCAACCCAAATACCGTTGGCGGTCTTACAATCGTGCTCACGGATGATCACATCCTGAGAAACATCGACCATACGACGGGTCAGGTAACCGGAGTCAGCGGTACGCAGAGCGGTATCGGTCATACCCTTACGAGCGCCTCTGGAGGAAATAAAGTATTCCAAAACGGACAGGCCCTCACGGAAGTTTGCCTTAACGGGAATTTCGATGGTACGACCGGCGGTATCGGCCATAAGGCCACGCATACCTGCCAGCTGGCGGATCTGTGCCATAGAGCCACGGGCGCCCGAGTCCGCCATCATATAGATGGGATTGAACTCATCCAGGTTGCCCTGCAGAGCGCCGGTAACATCGGCTGTGGTACGCTCCCACTGCTGAACGACCAGGCGGTAACGCTCTTCGTTGGTGATATAGCCCTGACGGTAGAATTGCTCGATCTCAACCACCTTGGCTTCTGCTTCCTTAACCAGCTGGTACTTACGCTCGGGAACGACCATATCTGCGATAGAAACAGAGATAGCGCCCTTGGTGGAGTACTTATAACCCAGCGCCTTAACGCGGTCCAGCATCTCGGTGGCAACGGTAAAGCCATGACGGCGGATACATTTGTCGATGATCTTACCCAGCTGCTTCTTGCCAACCAAGAAATCCACTTCAAGGTCAAATGCTTTGCTGGGATCGGTGCGGTCCACAAAACCCAGATCCTGCGGTATAGGCTCATTGTAGATCAGACGGCCAACGGTAGCGTTGATCACACGGTACTGCATCTCACCGTCGATCACCTTGCCATAACGGACGCAGATCGGTGCGTGCAGGCCGACAGTACCGGCAGTATACGCGGCAATCGCCTCATTGACGCTGGAGAAGTTCAGCTTGGGACGGAAGGTAGCGGGAGCCTTGCCCTCAGCCTTTGCCTTCTTATTGGCAGCTACAAATTCATCAGCATCCACAAGTTCACCTGCAGGCAGACCGGTCTCGCCGGCGTCGGTCACAAATACCTCCTCTGCACCCTTCTCAGCCTTGCCAAGTCTGGTGTAGGTCAGGTAGTATGCACCGAGGATCATATCCTGGGTGGGAACAGCAACGGGCTTGCCATCCTGAGGACGCAGCAGGTTGTTGGCAGAGAGCATCAGCATTCTGGCTTCAGCCTGAGCCTCTGCAGACAGAGGCACGTGGATAGCCATCTGGTCACCGTCAAAGTCTGCGTTAAATGCAGTACAGCACAGCGGGTGCAGTTTCAGGGCGCGACCCTCGACCAGAATGGGTTCAAATGCCTGAATACCCAAACGGTGCAGCGTAGGCGCACGGTTGAGCATAACGGGACGGTCCTTGATGATCTCATCCAGAGCATCCCAAACCTCAGTGACGCCCTTGTCGATCATCTTCTTAGCGGACTTAATGTTGTTGGTCAGGCCATCAGCAACCAGCTTCTTCATAACAAAGGGCCGGAACAGCTCGATCGCCATTTCCTTAGGAACACCGCACTGGTACAGCTTCAGCTCTGGACCGACAACGATAACGCTACGGCCGGAGTAGTCAACACGCTTACCCAGCAGGTTCTGACGGAAACGACCCTGCTTGCCCTTGAGCATGTCGGAAAGAGACTTCAGCGCACGGTTATTTGCACCGGTGACGGCGCGACCGCGGCGACCATTGTCGATCAGTGCGTCCACTGCCTCCTGCAGCATACGCTTTTCGTTGCGGATAATGATGTCAGGGGCGTGGAGCTGGATCAGTCTCTTAAGACGGTTGTTACGGTTAATAACACGGCGGTACAGATCATTCAGGTCGGAGGTAGCGAAACGACCACCGTCCAGCTGGATCATAGGACGAATATCAGGAGGAATCACGGGCAGAACGTCCATAACCATCCAAGAAGGATCGTTACCGGACTCACGGAATGCCTCTACGACCTCAAGCCGCTTTACAATACGCAGCTTCTTTTGAGAGGAAGCATTCTTCAGCTCAGCTCGCAGCTCCTTAGACAGCGCGTCAAGGTCGATCTGCTGCAGCAGCTCCTTAACTGCCTCAGCACCCATACCGGCTCTAAAATCATCCTCATACTTTTCGCGCATATCGCGGTATTCCTTCTCCGTGAGGACCTGGTTACGAACGAGAGGTGTATCACCAGGATCAGTTACGATATAAGCAGCGAAATACAAAACCTTCTCAAGGACCTTGGGGGAAATATCCAAAATCAGGCCCATGCGGGAAGGAATGCCCTTAAAGTACCAAATGTGGCTGCAGGGTGCGGCCAGCTCAATGTGACCCATACGCTCGCGACGTACCTTGGCGCGGGTTACCTCAACACCGCAGCGGTCACAGATCTTGCCCTTATACTTGATCTTCTTGTACTTACCGCAGTGGCATTCCCAGTCCTTCTGAGGTCCGAAAATGCGCTCGCAGTAAAGACCGTCACGCTCAGGCTTCAGGGTGCGATAGTTAATGGTCTCGGGCTTCTTAACCTCACCGAAGGACCAGCTACGGACCATATCGGGAGATGCAATGCCAATTCGAATGGCATCAAAAGTTACATCAGCCATACTCTCGCCTCCTTAATCTTCATAGTCATCGGCATCTGTATCCACAGCGCCGAGTACATCCATAATATCTTCCGGACCGTCTTCATCGATAATGAAGCCGGATTCCAGCACTTCATCAGTATCAACGACCATTTGGCTTCTCTGGTCGGGAGTGTAGATGACATCCTCATCCTCGTCCTCATCCTTCAGCTCGATCTCGTTGCCATGCTCATCCAGAACACGAATATCCAGACACAATGCCTGCAGCTCCTTAACAAGGACCTTGAAGGACTCAGGAACACCGGGCTTGGGAATATTGCTGCCCTTAACGATAGCCTCGTAGGTCTTGACACGACCGGTCACATCGTCGGACTTGACGGTCAGGATCTCCTGCAGAGTGTAAGCAGCGCCGTAAGCCTCCAGCGCCCAAACTTCCATTTCACCGAAACGCTGACCGCCGAACTGGGCCTTACCACCCAAGGGTTGCTGGGTAACCAGCGCGTAAGGACCGGTGGAACGGGCGTGGATCTTATCATCGACCAGATGGTGAAGCTTCAGGTAGTAGGGATAGCCAACAGTAACAAGGTTATCGAAGGGCTCACCGGTGCGGCCATCGTACAAAACGGTCTTGCCGTCCTCACGGAGGCCTGCCAGCTTCAGGGTATCACGGATATCCTTCTCATTGGCGCCGTCAAATACGGGGGTAGCAACCTTCCAACCAAGAGCCTTGGCTGCATAACCAAGGTGGACCTCCAAAACCTGACCGATGTTCATACGGGAAGGAACACCCAAGGGGTTCAGAACTACATCCAACGGTGTGCCGTCAGGCAGGAAGGGCATATCCTCTTCAGGCAGAACGCGGGAGACAACACCCTTGTTACCATGACGACCTGCCATCTTATCGCCGACAGAGATCTTACGCTTCTGAGCGATGTAAACACGGACAGACTTGGTAACACCGGGAGCCAGCTCGTCGGAGTTCTCCTTGGTGAAGACCTTAACATCCACAACGATACCGCTTTCGCCATGAGGCACCTTCAGAGAGGTATCACGGACTTCTCTTGCCTTGTCACCGAAGATGGCGCGAAGCAGGCGCTCCTCAGGAGTCAGCTCAGTCTCACCCTTAGGTGTGACCTTACCAACCAGATAGTCACCGGAACGGACCTCAGCACCGATACGGATAATACCGTTCTCGTCCAGATCCTTCAGGGTGTCTTCACCAACATTGGGGATATCGCGAGTGATCTCTTCCGGTCCCAACTTGGTATCACGGGCCTCGGTCTCGTGCTCCTCAATATGGATAGAAGTAAATACATCCTCGCGAACAAGACGCTCGTTAAGCAAAATAGCGTCCTCGTAGTTGTAGCCTTCCCAGGTAACGAAGCCAATAAGCACATTCTTACCCAGCGCGATCTCGCCGTTGGCGCAAGAAGGACCGTCAGCAATGATCATTTCATTAGATACACGGTCGCCCACCTTAACGATCGGACGCTGATTAATGCAGGTACCGGCATTGTTACGGGCAAATTTAGTCAAGCGGTAGGTCTTGACGTCACCGTCATCATAGAAAACGGTAATTTCGTCAGCAGAAACAGCCTGAACTGTACCCTCGCCTTCTGCCTTCACGCAAACTTCGGAGTCAACAGCAGCAGCGTGCTCGATACCGGTTGCAACAATAGGAGCCTCGGTGGTCAGTAGAGGAACTGCCTGACGCTGCATGTTTGCGCCCATCAGAGCACGGTTTGCGTCGTCGTTCTGCAGGAACGGAATGAAAGAAGTTGCCACGGAGATCATCATTCTGGGAGAAACATCAAGATAGTCGATCACATTGCGGTCGACCTCAATGATCTCACTTCTATGACGGCAGCTAATACGGGCGTTCGCCAGACGACCTTCCTCGTCCAGAGGCTCATTTGCCTGACCGATGTAGAACTCATCTTCCACATCTGCAGACATGTAGTCAACCTGATCGGTGACCTTACCGGTCTTCTTGTCAACCTTACGGTAGGGCGCTTCTACAAAGCCATATTCATTGATTTTTGCGAAGCTTGCCAAGTAGTTAATCAGACCGATATTGGGACCTTCAGGGGTCTCAATGGGGCACATACGGCCATAGTGGGTATAGTGAATATCACGGACATCCAAAGATGCACGCTCTCGGCTCAGACCACCGGGGCCTAGTGCGGACAAACGGCGCTTGTGGGTCAATTCTGCCAGAGGATTGTTCTGGTCCATAAACTGAGAGAGCGGAGAAGATCCGAAGAATTCCTTGATCACAGCCGTTACAGGACGGATGTTGATCAGGCTCTGGGGAGTAACCGTATCCAAATCCTGTACAGTCATACGCTCGCGGATCACGCGGTCCAAGCGGCTAAAGCCGATACGGAACTGATTCTGCAGCAGCTCACCAACACAGCGAAGGCGGCGGTTGCCCAGGTGGTCAATGTCATCGGAGGTGCCGATACCCATGGCTACACAGTTCAGGTAGTTGATGGAAGCCATAATATCGTCGGCGATAATGTGCTTGGGGATCAGCTGATCCAAACGCTCTGCGATGGCTTCTTCCCAACCGTCGGCAGAAACAGTCTCAAGCATTTCCTTCAGGACAACAAAGCGAACCTTCTCCTTAATGCCGTAGGTCTTGGGATCAAAGTCCACAAAGCCGGCCATATCGACCATGCCGTTGGACAGCAGCTTAACGTTCTGACCACCGACCTTAACAACGGCTTCGTTAACACCCTTATCGCTGAATTCTCGAGCCATAGCGCGGCTGATGATCTCACCGTCCATTGCCAGAATTTCACCGGTCATAGGATCAACAATGGGCTGAGCGAGCTCCTGACCGGAAAGACGGGCAGCGATGTCCATCTTCTTATTGAACTTATAACGACCGACAGCGCTCACATCATACCGGTGGGCATCAAACAGCAGACCCTCTAAATGCGCAGCCGCTGTCTCTACCGTGGGAGGCTCACCGGGACGCAGCTTGCGGTAGATCTCCAGAAGGCTCTCCTCGCGGGTCTTGCAGGTATCCTTCTCCAGAGTTGCCAGAATACGGGCATCAGTGCCGAACATTTCCTTGATCTTCTCGTCGGTGTCCACACCAAGGGCGCGGATCAGGCAGGTAATGGGCAACTTGCGGTTCTTATCGATACGGACCCAGAATACGTCGGAAAGATCCGTCTCGTATTCCAGCCAAGCGCCACGGTAAGGAATTACAGTGGCATTATAGGTATGCTGGTCGGCCTTATCTACCTCGTGACCGTAATACATACCGGGACTACGGACGATCTGGGAAACAACAACACGCTCAGCGCCGTTGATCACAAAGGTACCGCCATTTGTCATAATGGGGAAATCGCCCATAAAGATTTCCTGCTCTTTAATTTCGTCAGTCTCTGTATTACGCAGACGAACACGGACCTTGACAGGACGGGCATAGGTAGCATCCCGCTCCTTGCACTCCTCAATAGTATACTTGGGCTTGTCCTCCATGGAATAATCCAGGAAGCTCAGCTCCAGCTTACCGGAGGCATCAGTAATGACGCCAACATCCTTGAATACTTCCCGAAGCCCCTCATCCAGGAACCACTGGTAGGAATCCTTCTGGATCTTCAGCATATTGGGCATCTGCAGAATTTCCTCGTACTTTGCGTAGCTCTTACGCATGGTCTTGCCAAACATTTGGTCTTTGACCATTGCCATAGGATCATCACAGCCTTTCTTCGGCTTTCGCCGGAATTTCTTTGATACGCTCGGATCGGTTGTCAGTAATTTTCCACATTTCCAATTGTTTTTATTGACAGATCATAGAATTTATGGTACTATACTGACATAAAGGGGTATATGCGCAGAGGGCATACTCCCACAATATTCTGTACGATTCTACCACAATTCCCTATTGTTGTCAATAGGGATTTTTCTTTTTGAGGGTGTTTTTTAGGCAGAAAAGCTGCTTTTTTCTCATAACACGCAATGCATCGAAGAAGTAAAGTCGAAGAAGCCTCCGAAAAGGGCCTCTTCGACTATTTCTGTTCGCTATTACCTTCTCAATAATCCACTCGAGTTAAAGAGTGTTATTCTTATAGTGTAGTATATATCCGCGTACAGATCTCGATTGATCTATAAGGGTTTTGATAAGCTTGCTTGCTAAAGTAGTCTTAGATATCGCCTTGTCATAATCAAAGGTACACTTCAAATCCGCGTTACAGTCTGCATAATAGATATTATCAGCATCGACATTTGTCACCAAGATTGTATGGTCATAATTGCCTGATCTATATCTGACGAGATCGCCGGGACGGATTACATCTACATAGGACTGCGTTGCTGTAGCATGGTAGGTTTTATACTCTGATGTATTGGTCACTCCGGGCTTATTGGATCCCCAAAACATCATCAGTGCGTAACAAGCAAAACCATGACATTCGTACGCAGATGTGTTAGGGAACACATAGCTGTGACTAACATTTGTACCTTCCGGGTATTTTGTTTTCAACTCAACGAGCGATGCAAAAAGTCCATCAGCAACATACTTTGACGCGCCGGTTTGGTTGCCACTGGAATTTCCATCCTTAATGTACCATTTCTGTGCGGAACTGGAGGTATCAAACTTAGCTAATTTGACTGCCCCCTTCGACCCTGATGCTGCAAGAGCAAGGTTGGGATTATTCTCCATACGAATGATATACGAACCATCTGTGCAAAGATAGAAAACCAAATTCTGCGCAATGGCATCTCCGCCGGTTTGCCAAATATCGCACTCTTGCCCAGCTTTCAGGGAGGCTGTGCCTCTATACACGTCAAGGCAATATTTACTGGATTTGTTTGTGCGTATCCGGTAGGTCGTTCCGCTAACCTTTACAATATCCCATCTTTGCTCAACGGAGCCATCTAACGGCCACACGCGCACAGTTGTTCCGTTTGCAAGTGTACCATAATCATAGTTGAGGTACTCTCCGGTAGCCACATTCTGCAAAAGGATATTTGTTTTTTCCGGAACAACTGCATTTTCAACAGGTGCAGAAGGGGTTGGCGGTTCCGTCTGATTTACCGGGGGCTGTGTTGCCGGCGGCTCCGTCGGGTTTACCGAAGGCTGCGTTGCCGGCGGCTCCGTTGGATTTACCGAAGGCTGTGTTGCCGGCGGCTCCGTTGGTTTTACCGAAGGCTGTGTTACTTGCGGTTCTGAAGGGTTTTCCAACGGGTATATAGATTCGTCATACCCAAGCGATGGTATTGGGAATTCCACATAGCCATCCGGCGTCTCGATCGTCACTGAGCAAGCCACAAAACTGAAAAGCATACATAACGCGGATAACAAACAGCTAATTCTCTTTTTCATAAAGGTATCCTCCTTTGATTGTGGATGCTATGTATTGTAAAACATAAAAACACTACTCAGCCTGCGCCAGCTTATTGTGTTTATTGATCTCACCCTTGGCAGAGAAGAAGGTATTCATCCACTTATCATATGTCTCATCATAAGTATTCTGTGCGCCACTTTCGATTGTAAACTCGCTAAGAGCAATCACGCCGTCAGCAATATACTTCGTTAGCTCAACCGCAGCAATGTCCGGAATAACAGTATCTGCCAGGTTCAGAAATACATTTGTAAAATATTTCCGCAATTCATTTTTTAAGGAAGATTGCTTCATATCTTCAACTGTATCACCGGCAATGTAATCCACCGCCGCAAAGCTCGCAACGCAATCGGAATAGCTTTCTGCACACTGCCGCATTACATCATAGTCCGTCACCGCTGTAGCCATCAGCGCCGTAGCCATTCCGCCGGATGATACCGCATTGTTTGTATATACTTCAAGCATACCAAGCAATGCAGCTGCTTTTATAGCATCCGGGGAACACACCTCACTTGTAATATCCATTGCGGCATCAGCAATCTTATAGCTGTTGCCCGCTCCAATATCAAGCAGGATTCCCGAGGTCTTTCCAACTACACTGCCCAGCTTCTCATTTGCGGCAACTTGGATGTAGATTTCGCAGTAATCATTTGCCAAACCGGTCTTTTGTGCCGCTAAACTATGAAGCTGACTACGCATACTATTAAAGAGATCAAGCTGGTAAAGCTTATTTAATACTGTAGAATTGATAACCACTTTGCCATCCCCAGCAACAAACAGCATTTCACCGGAAGGAACACTGTTATACTCTCGATTAGTTACAGCCTTATAGTACTTGACACCGCTAACTGTGTAGCAGTCTCCGGTTTTATCATATGCGAATGACGGGATACCGGAAGCTGTGTTTGCACCCGCAGTGGGTTCGTCTGTAATGGGAGCATCCTTGATGACCCACTTTTGCGCCCTACTGTTAACATCAAACACAGCCAGCTTTACTCTGCCCATCGACTCCGTTGCCGCCAACACAAAACTCGGGTCTTCGGCCATGCGAATGATGTATGTACCATCGTCACAAGGGTAGAATTTCACATTTTGTGCAACGGCATCTCCACCGTTTTGCCAAATATCACACGCTTGCCCGTATCTCAAATCACCGTTTCCTCTATATACATCTAAACAGAACTTTTCAGATCGATTTGTTAGTATCCGATAAACGCCGCCGCCAATATGAACAATATCCCACCTTTGTTCCGCTGACCCGTCTCCGGGCCATACGCGAACATAGGTACCGTTTACAAGTGTACCATAGTCGTAGTTTAGGTACTCCCCTGTGGCCACATTTCGAAGCAGGACATCGGTTCTTTCCATCAGCATAGGATCTTCTTCGTCACCAGAGGGTACTGTCGGTGCATTCGGCTCCGTCGGAGTCTCAGGCGTACCGGTGGGAATATGGATACCAATATCACCACCCGGCGTATGAACGGTTATATTGCAGGCTGCAAGGAGCAGTGCTATTGTCACTGCCAAAGCCAAGAAGAATATCTTCTTTCTCATACCCAATCCCCCATCATTACCCAAAATGCCTTGTGGCATCTTTTAACGAATCGTTTCCGTAAGATATTGAAATTGCATTCCACTGGGTTTCCGTACCCCCGTAGGTTACATCCGCAAGTGCGTTGCAATTATAGAAGGCATAACTATTGACCGTTTTTACACTAACAGAGATTGTAATCTGCTTTAGTGCAGTGCAGCCCCGGAATAAATCGGCGTTAATTTGCGAGACGCCGCTGGGTATGACAAAGGCTGACAGGCTGGAACAACCAGAAAACGCGCCGCTGCCAATACTTGTCAGCCCATCAGAAAGAACCGTCTTTGTGAGAGCAATACAGCCGCTAAAAGCATAATCTCCAAGGCTTGTTACATTTTCGGGGATCGTCACACTGGGCAGACTGGTGCAATTTGCAAACGCATAAGAGCCAATATTGGTGACACCGTTGCCAATTTTAACAGATGCTAGGTTTGAACATCCGCTAAAGGCATAATCGCTGATTTTTACTACGCTTGCAGGAATCGTAACACTCTCAATACTATTACAACCGTAAAGTGCGTAGTAAGCAATGCTACTCACTCCGTCGGGAATTACAAGATCTGTTATTAGAGTACCGTTTAAGTACAGCTTCCCTGCGTAATACAGCGGGTTTGCGCTGCCGCTATTGAAGCTAATACGGCACCAAGCAGAAAGATCCGTGATATTGACGCCGGTCAAGTTATTGCATCCCTCAAATGCATTATTACCGACGTTTGTCACACCGCTTCCAATGCTTATATTTGTAAGTGCTGAACATCCGTTAAACATTCTATCCGAAATACTGTTTACACCATTGCCTATCGTAGCACCTGCAAGACTTGTACAGCCAGAAAACGCATACCAGCCGACCGTGGTAACGCTATCAGGAATATCAATTACGGAAAGGCAGGAACAGTTATTGAACGCATAGGCGCTAATTTTTTCAACACCATCAGAAATTGTTACCTTCGTCAAGCTGGAGCAGTTAGAAAATGCATTTTCTCCAATATTAACAACATTCTCAGGTATTACGATCGATGGCAAAGAGGCACAGCCGTAGAACGCATTGTTACCGACTCCGGTAACACCTTTTCCGATGGTCACCTTCGACAGGCCGGTACATCCTTGAAATGCGCTTGCACCAATGCTTATAACATTATCGGGCAGAACGACTTCCGAAAGTATAGGACATCCGGAGAAAGCACTTTCACCGATGGCCGTTACATTTTTGCCAATTTCCACCTGTGCAAGACGACCACATTCTGAGAATGCACAAGAGCCTATATTGGTAACATCGCTACCGATCTTAACAGATATCAGATTTGTACAAGCGTAAAATGCATAGTCACATATTTTTACAATGCCTACAGGAATCGTAATACTCTTAATGCTATCACAACCGTAAAATGCATAATCGGAAATGCTGGTAACACCGACAGGAATTATGAGATCGGTTACAAGCGTGCCATTCAAATACAGCTTTCCTGCATAATACAGCGGGTTTGCGCTTCCTTCATAAAAGCTAATACGGCACCAAGCAGAAAGATCAGTGATATTGACGCGTGTCAGGTTATTGCATCCATCAAATGCTCGATTGCTGATACTTGCTACACCGCTTCCAATACTTATACTTGTCAGTGCCGAACAATTGCTAAATATTCTATTGGGAATCTCAGTTACGCCGTTACCGATCACCGCGCTTGCAAGACTTGTGCAGCCTGAGAAAGCATAACTGCCAATGGTGGTGACGTTATGTCCAACCGTTATCTTCGCCAAAGCAGTGCAGTTGGAAAACGCTGAGTCACCGATCTCCTTAACACCGCTGCCGATCGTCACCTTCGACAAACTGCTGCACCCATAAAATGCGCTGTCGCCTATTTCTGTAATGCAATTAGGAATAATCACAGAGGTAATTGTCTTACGACCCGAAAAAGCGCCTTCACCGATGGACGTAACCGCATAGCCGTTTTTTACACTGGGAATGGTTATTTCCGTTGCCGTACTTGCGCCGACACCTGTTACTGTACAGGTTTTTGTTTTATCATCATAGGAATAATCCAAATCTGCCGTTCCACAAGGAATTATTACCTGCTCCAGTAAAACCGCCCCACAAACAGAGCATTGCACGCCGTCAGAAATACCTGATGTAGTCTCCGTAGCAGGCGTACCAAGAATAACGACCTCTGTGTGTGCAAGCATGGGTACAGCTGTTATCTCGGTACGGTCACAGAGGGCACAAATCCGATGCTGGCTGCCGGACTTTTCACAAGTAGCAGGTGTATCCACGATCCACTCACTAAATAAGTGGCCGCAGTCAGGTGAGCCTTCATTTTCTACAGGCGTGGACGGGGCTGTCGGAGTTTCAGGCGCTGGCTTTTTCGTGCATGCACAAAGTGCAACACTCAGAAGCAGCACACATCCGAACCGAAACCATTTCTTATTCATATTCTATCTCCTCCGAGCTTCTATACAGGTATGGATTCATTCCATCCAAAAAATATTTTAGTAAATTTTTTTACTATTGTCAATAGTAAACTTATTTACTTTGGTAAACTATAAAAAAGTTCAGGAGGATAAGATGATGCGGCCACTTTACGAACGTATACGCGGATTGCGTGAAGATAACGACCTGACCCAAACAGATATCGCTGTCTATCTTGGCACTTCTCAAACTATGTACGCACGGTATGAGCGTGGGGCAAATGAAGTCCCTATACGGCACCTTGTCTCCCTTTGTCATCTATATAATGTTTCCGCTGACTATTTTTTAGACACCGCACCGGATTCTCGACGTCGGCAAAAAATTGCCTCAAGGCTCAAAAACGCATAAAAAATCCACCCTGCGAGGTGGATTCTTTTATATATGTAGCTTTCTTACAGCTCCGAATAACCATAGCTGTTGACGACGGCGTCAATTTTTTGTCCCGCCTTACAGTAAGGGCAGTTCTGATATTCATAGCTTGCGTAATCTGGAAGATCCTGAATACTATAGACAGATCGCACCGGATACCCCATGATCTCATCCACTGCGCGATAGATCGCAGCAACACCGGCAACATGTCCGCCATAATATTCGATGGCCTCGATCGCGCGCTTTGCCGTATAACCGGTAGTAACGGAAGCCATCAACACCAGCACATGCTTATTGCGGAACATTCCCTGGATATTATCGCGGAAGATAATATTGGAGGATGTGCTGAACTCCGGTTCGATTACATAAATGGTCTGGTGCTGGTTGATGGTGCAAAAACCAGTCTTTGTCAGTTCCTCACCGACAAAGGTACCTAAAACTGCAGTACCGTCCAGGCACAGAATCGTATCGACCGGTGTGTTGTTGATGAAATTGGAAACAAGCGCCTGGGCACTTACCTTCGCTTCACTGAGACGGGCCTTTTGGTATGTAATATCAATATAATAGTTGATGTGACTGTGGTTGGTGGCAAAATGCCCTTTCGCTACCCGCAGGGGTACACTACCGCGTTTATTGGGCAAGTCCATAATTTCGATCATAAGTAATTCCTCCTAAATAATAAAAGCGTTTTCTCGCCCGGTAACAGCGTTTTACCGGGCAGAAAAAACGCTTTTTTTCATCATACTCCAAAGCGCATACGCTTGTCAAGTTTTTTCTTCACTCAGGCTGCGTAATGTTGCCTCAAATTCAAGGAATTGATGGGCAATGACCTTGCATATCTTCCGCTTATGGATCATAGCATGTATCTCGTCAAAGGTAAACCATTGAGCGTCCACAGTCTCACCCGGTTGCAGAACGATATTCTCAATAGGATCGGTTCGCTTCAGGCAATAATGATCAAAGTGCAAACGTCGTCTTGTCGTATGTCCAAGCAAACGAAAATCCTTTTCATCCGCCCGGATCCCAGTCTCCTCAAATACTTCTCTGACGATGGCCTGCAGAGAGCGCTCCCCTACTCTGGCTGCGCCACCGGTATTCTCCCAAGTTCCACTGAAGGACTTCTCAGGCGCGCGCATAGTCATGAGAAGCTTTCCCGCTCCATCATAGATCCAGACACAGACAACCAGTCCATACTCTCCAAAACGCCAGGGTGTTCCACGACGGTGCACCCGTCCGGTGCATCTTCTATTTTTATCATATACATCATTAAACTCTGCCACTGACGGATGCTCCTTTTAATCTAAGCCTTCTCCTGCATCTTTATAGCTGCTGTCCATAGGACCCTTAATATCTGCTTCGTCTTGGTATCTGCCAACCACATTGGCAGCCAGTTCTACTGGAAGCAGGGTTCCTGCGCCTGCTACACAGCCTCCTGGGCAAGCCATTCCCTCAATCAAATAACCATCATATTTACCCGCCTTTGCCAGCGTCATCAGCTTTCTGCATTCACGCAGTCCCTCTGCGCGGGCTGTCTTCACCTCAAGCTCGGGGTTGTTTTGTGCAATCAAGTCGTTCACCGC
This sequence comes from Oscillospiraceae bacterium, assembly GCA_015067785.1. Lineage (GTDB taxonomy): Bacteria > Bacillota > Clostridia > Oscillospirales > Oscillospiraceae > Faecousia. The sequence continues at coordinate 9,872 of SVLR01000030.1, read as the reverse complement.
TTTGGCAACGCCGCCGGAAACGGCAAAGCCACGTCCCGCGGAAGAACCCTCATTCAGATCAAACATAGGCTCTATTGTCTCAAAATTGATCGCCTTCGCCTCAAACATACCCTGAAGCTCTTCAAAGGTCAGAACAAAATCCACATCCGAGCGGATATCGGCCCGGATCGCCTCCAGCTTCTTTGCCGCGCAGGGACCAACGAACACGACCTTACAGCCGGGATACTTTTTCTTCATCAGCCGGGCTGTATAAACCATAGGCGTCAGGGTCATAGATATCTTTCCTGTCTCGCTGGGATAGAGCTTATGGATCATAGAATGCCAAGCCGGACAGCAAGAGGTGGCCATATAGTTCTGCTGAGATGGTACTTTCTCCACAAAGTCTTTTGCCTCCTCGATCGTGCACATATCCGCACCGACCGCAACCTCTACAATGCGGGCAAAGCCAAGCTGCTTCATAGCAGCAATGAATTTGCCGGGTGTGGAATGTTTGCCAAACTGACCGATAAATGCCGGGGCAACAATGGCAATCACTTTATCCCCCTTCAGAATAGACTGGATCACCTGGAAGATCTGACCCTTATCTACAATCGCACCAAAGGGGCAGGAAACCAAGCACTGACCGCAGGCGACACACTTATCTTGATTGATGACCGCACGCCCCTCTTCGTCGGAAACGATGGCATCCATACCGCAGGCTACCTGACAGGGGCGCTGTAAATGGATGATTGCGTGATACGGGCAGGCCTTCTCACACTTGCCACATTTCACACACTTGCCCCGATCAATAAAGCTCTTGCCGTTGACAAAGGAAATGGCTCCCTTTGGGCAGACCTTCTGACAGGATGCCGCCAAACAGTTTTGGCAGGATTCAGTTACCCGGTACTGATCTGTGGGACAAGAATGGCAGGCATACGGAATAATATTGATAAGCGGCGGCTCATAATACTGCTCCGCAACGGCAGCGGCATCCATACCCTCGGTCATTAAGTGATGGGTTTGGATAGGACGGATATTGAGGCCCATTGCAAGACGCACACGCTCACTTGCAATCGCGCGCTCCAAAAACACTGACTCTCGATGCAGAGGCCGGTCACCGGGCACAATAATGTACGGGAGCTCATCCACGCCCTTATAGCCACGGCCTGAATAAGCCATACGCGCCACTTCTGTAAATACATTTTTTCGAATATCTGTAATCAAGGACGGTATACCACGCATAAACAACCTCCATAAGTGTTAAAACACAAGAATACTGATTATAAGTATAACATTTCCGCCAAAATAGTCAAGTCATATTCCTATACCAATATTGGAAAGTCCCGGATTTCACCCAAGAAAGTCCGTGAAAATACTGTGAATTCTTGAAAAATGTATAGGTAACGCACCGCACGCCGTCCCCTGTCGTACACGCCATCATCTCCGACATAGATGTTCTATATTTTCTCGCAGACCCCTTTGGTGAAGGGAATATCTGCCTTTATTGCGATCCCAAAGATTCCCGTACGCAGCAGTTTCCTTACTGTTTTTTGTAATATATCACTAATATTTTCGTGTTGCAATACCATTTAATTTCCAATATAATAGAGGAAAAGATATAAGGACGGTGATACCTATGCTTAGGAAACCAGCAGCAATAAATAAGGAAGATATTCCGACAGTATTTCATAGCTATTTAGAAGGTGCTGCTACATTCGACAGCAGCTGTTCCAAAATGGCGCAAGTTTGGTTTTTGGATAAAGGGCCTGGTTTTTATCTCAAGAAAGCGCCAAAGGGGAACCTTCAAAAGGAAGCCGCAATGACCTCGTTTTTTGCATCAAAACAGCTTGCGCCTAAAGTGCTGGCATACGAGAGTCTCGACGAAGATTGGATGCTGACCGTCCGTGCAAAAGGCGAGGACTGTATCTGCCCAATGTATAGCAGCGATCCGCAAAGGCTCTGTGACACCACCGCGCAGCTTCTTCGAATGCTCCACGAAATGGATTTCAAGAATTGCCCAGTACCTGACCGCACGAGCGACTACCTTTCTACTGCAAAGAATAACTACCTGCTTGGCGCTTACGACACCGATCTTTTCCCCGATAATTGGGGCTATGCCACGCCGGAAGAAGCCTGGCAGGAACTGGAGACAAACGGAAAGTACTTAAAATCCAATACGCTTCTACACGGAGATTACTGTCTGCCAAACATCATCCTTGATAACTGGCATTTTTCTGCCTTTATTGATCTGGATACCGCCGGAGTTGGTGATCGGCATGTGGATCTATTTTGGGGGATGTGGTCGCTGCAATTCAATCTGAAAACCGATCAGTACGCAGAGCGATTCTTAGATGTCTATGGCAGAGACTGCATTAACTCAGACACATTTCGCACCGTTGCGGCAGCGGAAGTATTTGGATAGTTTGTATTAGATAAGAAGCAGGCAGGCCTAACAAAGCGGTCTGATGCAGAAATATACCAAAACAATACGAGGATTTTATTATGAAAGAATACGAAATTGTTGCCACATTTCTCAACGGATGCGCTGGCGCAGCCCACCCACAAACCTTCTTCGAGGAAGCAGCGCTTACAAACACAGACGACTATGTCCGCACAAAGCATAGGCTGGACTTCAACAAGTTTTCGAAAGAGACACAGCCCGATGGTCACATCGTTTACACCTTCGATAATGGAACGGTTTGCTACATATACGAGTTTACCGAAATATGATAACAGCCGGAATTGCGTTTGCAATTCCGGCTGTTAATTTACTGATAAGCCTTCGCCTGATGATCGGCATCCTTCACAGTTTCCGGATGATAGGTCGGTACGATCTCTGCGACCAAATCGCTGATAATGTCTTCCCTGCCATCATATGCGGCATGCATCAATCTGGGCATCTGCTCCATAAAAGCATCCGTATCAAAGGGTATGGGACTACCAATATGGATCTGCTTATTACGCGTCGTCCGCAACCCTTCCTCGGACATCAGCTTTTCCTCGTAGAGCTTTTCACCAACGCGAAGTCCGGAATAGACGATAGGAATGTCCACATCCGGCTGCAGACCGGAAAGACGGATCAGATTCCGCGCAAGGGTATCGATTTTCACCGGTGAGCCCATATCCAAAACAAATATCTCACCGCCGTCAGCGTAGGCGCCTGCCTGCAGCACAAGAGAAGCCGCCTCCGGAATGGTCATAAAATAGCGGATAATATCCGGGTGTGTCACCGTCACGGGACCGCCCTTTGCGATCTGTTCCTTAAAACGCGGGATCACAGAGCCGTTGCTTCCTAATACATTGCCAAAGCGAACAGCGACAAATTTGGTCTTCACCTTTCCGTTTTCCAAATTTGTTTTCAATGCATTCTGATCCTCGCCCTCTGCATGGGCATAGATCGGCACAAGATCCTCCACTCTACCGTCACGGATCTTTCTGTCAAAGGACTGTATGATCATTTCGCATAGACGCTTGGATGCACCCATAATATTTGTGGGATTCACTGCCTTATCGGTTGAAATCAACACAAATCGCTTACAACCATTCATAGCGGCCGCATAGGCAGTCTTATAAGTGCCGATGGCATTGTTCTTAATAGATTCGCAGGGATTATCCTCCATAAGCGGCACATGCTTATGGGCAGCCGCATGGTAAACAATATCCGGCTTAAACTTCTCAAATACCTGATTGATCCGTCTGCTGTCACGAACAGAGCCAATAGAAACCTCAAGTTCCAGCTCCGGAAATCTGTCCCGCAGCTCCAAGCCAATGGCGTGGGCATTGTTTTCATAGATATCAAATACGATCAGCTTTTTCGGCTTATTCTGTGCCACCTGACGGCAGAGCTCACTGCCGATAGAGCCTCCACCACCGGTGATTAGGACCGTTTTTCCGGCAATAAAGGAGAATATCTCCTCGGTATTGACGGACACAGGCTCACGACCAAGGAGGTCTTCCACATTCACATCCTTTAAGGAGCTGACAGAGACCTTTCCCTCTGCCAATTCTGAAAGACCCGGCAGGTTTTTCAACTCGCAGTTTGTTTCTTTACAGATCTCCAGAATTTCTTTCCTCTGTGCTGGTGTAGCACTTGGGATAGCCAGAAAGATCTTTTGAATTTTGTATTTCGAAACATTAAGCAGAATTTCATCTCTACCGCCAACTACCGGCACACCGTCTATATACCGCCCCCGCTTATTGGGATTGTCATCAATAATACAGTAAACACGATTATCATATTCAGCGTTATTGTGCAAATCCCGAAGAACCATCTGTCCGGCAGAACCTGCGCCAATCAGCATGACGCGTCCCTGCTTTGTCCGGCGTCGATTCTTGAATCGGGACTGGCGCTCTAAATTAACAAACCGATAAGCAAACCGTATAAAGAGCACCAGCATAAACTGCATACCGGCACCAATCAGGTAATAAGATATCGGCATTCTCTGAAACAGTACCGTAATACCAGCTGTATGCAGTACTGCTGTAATTGCAGACGATAAAATAACTTTTTCAAGCTCTGTGTAGCTGGCAAACCGCCAAATGCTTTGGTAAAGTTGCAGTTTCCAAAATACAACAAGGCTAATAACAACGTAAATCGGTGTAAAATACAGCCACGACTGCAAATAAGCCTGCGGAATATAGGTCATATGACAGTCAAACCGAATCCACAAAGCGAAGAAATAAGACAGTGCCATTGCAACAACATCATATACCATCAGGCATAAAACAATTTTGTGCCAATGCAGAAAGGCAAATCGCTTATTCTCCTTTTTCTCTTTACGCGGTGTGGTAACCATAACTCGCTCCTATTTCATATTTCTATACTTCAAGGTGTTGTTTAGTAACCGAATTTCCGCTTCTGGGTGAAGAAAGCAAGACCGATCACGATCACACCCAGCAGTTCTGCACCCGTAAGTGCAAACCAAACGCCGTCCAGCTCCCACAGAAGCGGCATCACGATAATACACACTACAGGGAAAATAATGACACGGCAAGCTGTCAGTGCAGCAGCCATAGGGCCTTTATCAAGAGCTGTGAACACCGTGGAAAGATATGTATTGAACCACATCATAAGATACGGTAGCATACAAATGATAAATGCACGGGTGGTCAGATCCAACAGCTTCCAGTCATAGCCAACAAATATGGCAGAAAACGGACGGGCAAGCAGACTGATTAGCACAACCATCGCAGCCGCAGCTACAGAGAGCATAGTTATGCTCTTTTTAAAAACATTACGCATTTCGCTTTGGTTGCCTGCGCCATAATGGTAGCCCATAATCGGCGCGGTACCAACAGAATAACCAGAGAAGATCGCTGTAAAGATAAAGGAAGCATACATAACGACGCCGTACGCTGCCACACCATTCTCACCGGCATAGTGCATCAGCTGCATATTATAAAGCATACCAATTACAGAAGCAGACATTGCGGAAATGGTATCGGAGGAACCGGTAATACCGGCTCTGCGTAAGGTGTTCCATTCAACGCGGGTCTGTCTGAAGCGGATCGCGGTTTTATTACGGCGGCTAACAAACCAAGCAAACGGGATCGCAGCAGCCAGCACCTCGCAGATACCGGTGGAGATCGCGGCACCGGAAACACCCATATTCAGGAATGCAGGATGTACAAAGATCAAATCGAGCACGATATTTGCCGCGCCTGCAATGAGCATGATCTTCAACGCAAGCCGAGGCTTTTCCGCAACAACCAAATACTCCTGCAAAACGCGCTGCGCAAGGTAAAACAGATTAAATAGCAGGCAGATACTACCATAGGTCACGCAATCCCCGATCATTTCCTCGGTAGCGCCCAGCAGGTAAGCCATAGGGCGAAGCATGACCAGTCCAACAACAGTAAACAAAAGGCCGCCAAGCAATGTAGCGATCATCGTCATCGTAAAATAACGCCCCGCCCTATCTTTATCACCGGAGCCCAAAGCACGGGCGATCAGTGCACTGCCGTCTGCGCCAAGGATAACACCCATACTGCCAATGATCTGCAAAAACGGAAGGATCAGGTTAATGGACGCAAAAGCAGTTTTGCCAACAAAGTTGGAAATAAAGAAGCCATCGATCACACCGAATATCGTGGTACAGATCATCATAATGATGGACGGTGTTGCGAAACGGACAAGACGGCTGTAGGAGAAGTGGTCCGACAGCTGAATCTTATCGTCCTGCTCATTTACATTGTAATAATCATAATAACTCATAAGGTATCCCCTTATCCTGAGACGGATATATGCTCCGCCGTTAATATAGCACTTACTCTTAACCGGTAGTCTCTGCCGGTATCTGCGGAATTTGCGGTGGCTGCACCGCTGTTTCTCCAATACTGTATAGATGCACTGTTAAAACCTCATCCGCAGTGATCTTCGTTTTCAGCTTTACAAGCTTTCCGCCCTCAAAATACACCTGACAGTGCATGGTTATGGGCTCCGCATCTTCTACAACAGCCTTTTGGGATGTGATCGAATAACACCTTTCTTCTGCGTCATAGCTGGCATTTCCAAACTCGCCTTGAAGTCCGGCCATTGCCGTATCCACATAATTGGGAAGTTCCTTCGCCAGCAGTTCATCCACGCCTTCTGCCTTACCGTCATAGGTATCCCATTCCCCGGTGGAATAGCGCCATATGTAGCTGGTAAAACCATTGTCAACAGGTACACAGATCAGCTTCATATCCCCTTTTTCATAATCCAGCAGCACGCCGCCGCCGGAGGTGGCAAGGATCATCGGCTTTTCATCCGTTCCGTCGCCGATCTCCACAGTTACATTGCGGTAAATCGTCTGAATATGGGCGGCATCACCAAAGGCAGCTTCCCACTGCTGGGCAGTAACGGCATAGAGATCTTCGCTATGATTGGTCAGGCTTATGATGGAGACAACAAGAACAACAACGACCGCCAAAGCCAAGGCAAAGAGGAGCCGAAACAAGGCTCTGCGCTTCATGTCATTCCCTCCTCCGCATCACATAGCTATGGACATTATACACGAAATGGCCTTTTCTGTCAACCAAAAGCCGCCGCCTGCTGCTGGAAATAGCTGTAGGGAACAGATTTATCCGATCCGCAATCCCCGTTGTCATTCTAAGCGGAGCATAGCGTAGTTGAAGAATCTACAAACTGAACAACTGCAATGCAGTATCGATAATGCGAAGATCTTTCGACTCCCGTTGGTCACTCAGGATGACAATCATAAAAACGGAGCGGTGGTTTCCCATCGCTCCGTAATTTTGTAATCTTAATAGGCTACGCCCCAGTAGATCATCTTCTTGGCAGGCTTACCGCAGCAGGCGCAGGTCTCGCCTAAATTCTCCTGTGCGAAGGGGATGCAGCGGGAGGACATACCTGCCTCTTCCTTCATCTTCATTTCGCACTCCAGTTCCCCACACCACATAGTCTTAATGAAGCCGCCGTTTGCATCCTGCAGTGCCTTAGCTTCCTCAACACTTTGTGCCTCGTAAATATGATCCTCCAGATTCTTCTTTGCCTTCTGGAACATACCGGAATGTACCAGTTCCAGCTGCTCTGCCACAGCAGTCTCCAAATCCTCCAGCTTGACAACGGTCTTTTCACCGTCGTTACGGCGCACCAGCACGACCTGACCGTTCTCGAGGTCACGGGGACCGCACTCTACACGCAGCGGTACACCCTTCATCTCATACTCAGCGCACTTCCAGCCCATGGAGTTGTCGGAATCGTCCAGCTTTACGCGGAAGCCGGCATTTACGAGGCGGTCTTTAAGATTGTTTGCTGCCTCCAAGACGCCCTCCTTATGCTGGGCGATGGGTAGAATAATGACCTGAATGGGAGCCACCTTAGGGGGCAGCACAAGACCGTTATTATCGCCGTGGGTCATTATGATACCGCCAATCAAACGGGTGGAAACGCCCCAGGAGGTCTCGTGGGGGTTGGTCTTCTGGTTGGTCTTGTCGGTAAACTCAATATTGAATGCCTTGGCAAAGCCATCGCCAAAGTAGTGGGAGGTGCCGGCCTGCAGAGCCTTGCGGTCGTGCATCATACACTCGATGGTGTAGGTAGCCTCTGCACCGTTAAATTTCTCCTTATCAGTTTTCTGACCCCGGGTAACAGGCATAGCCAGCACATTCTCGCAGAAATCCGCGTAGACATTCAGCATTGTCTCGGTAAATTCTTTCGCTTCCTCTGCGGTAGCGTGGATGGTGTGACCCTCCTGCCACAAAAATTCTCTGTGCCGCAGGAAGGGGCGGCTTGTCTTCTCCCAACGAAGAACGCTGCACCACTGGTTATACTTCATAGGCAGATCCCGGTGGGACTGGAGCACATTTGCAAAATGCTCGCAGAACAAAGTCTCAGATGTGGGGCGGATCGCGTAACGCTCTTCCAGCGGCTCATTGCCACCCATAGTGACCCAAGCGCACTCAGGCGCAAAACCCTCCACATGGTCTTTTTCCTTCTGCAAAAGGCTCTCGGGGATCAAAAGGGGCATATAAACATTCTCAACGCCCTGCTTCTTAAATTCCGCGTCCATAATGCGCTGAATATTCTCCCAAATCGCATAACCGTAGGGGCGGTAAATAAATACACCCTTAATGGAAGAATAGTCAATAAGCTGGGCTTTCTTACAGACATCGGTAAACCATTGGGCAAAGTCAACCTCCATATCGGTGATCTGTTCGACCTTCTTATCTTTTGCCATAATCGTAACCTCTTTTTCGCTTTATTCTACTTATCTATTTTAGCACACCTGTCAAGAGTCTGCATAAGATGAAATAAACTTTTATGCGTCTTTGGGAGGCATTATGACTCAGGTAACGATTTTATTAGAGCCAACTGTGGCTCTATTTTATTCCCGCATTGCTGAAGCTGCGGATTTACCTCTTGAAAAGGTACTGTCCGATGCCCTTTTTAAGTTAGCGGCCGAATTAAGCTTGGAATCTCTTAAATAATTTGAGAAACCATTGTATTTTGGGAAATCATCTGCTATAATACTGATTCGAACAACAGCCGAAAGGAAAGAAATATATATGAAATTAGGTATCGTCGCTCAGTGGCCTATTTTCATAACTCCTTATAAATCCATAAACGTGCGATAAATCCTTGCGGCGCAAGGGTTTTCGGGATTTGAAGAAAAATGTATCTTCATATAATTCCATGCATCTCAATGCCAAAGAGGTGTATAAAAGGTGTGTGGAAAAAGTGAAACTACCGAGAAAATGCCAATGCAACAATACCGACAACAACACCCCGCCTTTGTACGAAGGCGGGGTGTTTGCCGTTGGTAGGACCAAAGGCAACCCCCGGCTCTGCCGGGGGACAAAAAATAGCTTATAGCGAGGAGTAAAGTAGACAAGAAAAAAGCTCCCCATTATAGTAGAAGTGGTTTGCCGACCACACAACTACCATAATGAGGAGGTCTTCATCGTGAAAGAAAAAGACATTAATAGTTTAGACCATACTACATGGAGATGTCAATACCATGTAGTGTTCGCACCCAAATATCGCAGACTAGAAATCTACGGAGCGATTAAAGCGGACATAGGAAAAATATTGCGGCAATTATGCCAACAAAAGGGTGTGGAAATAATTGAAGCAGAAGCGTGCCCAGATCACATCCATATGCTTATAAGTATTCCACCAAAGTATAGTGTATCTCAGATAATGGGTTTTCTCAAAGGAAAGAGTAGTCTAATGATATTCGATAGGCACGCCAACCTCAAGTACAAGTATGGCAACAGACATTTCTGGGCCAGAGGTTATTATGTGGATACGGTAGGTAGGAACAAAAAGCAAGTACAAGAGTATATCCGCAACCAATTACAAGAGGATCAAATAGCAGATCAGATAGGACTAAAGGAATTTGTTGACCCGTTTACGGGTCGCGAGAACAAGTAGGCATAGAAAAAGCCCC
>SVLR01000029.1 GCA_015067785.1 Oscillospiraceae bacterium | reverse complement strand
TAATGATTTTTTTATTGAGCGTTTGTTTTTTAGAAAAAGCCCGTTTTTCGCGGTAATTAAAGGCTTTTTCGGCTTTTCCCAGTCACCTAAGGAATCTCACGGAAAATTATTCTGAAAAAATTTTTTTCCCATCCCACACTTTTATTCTAAAAGTGTGGCGACAATAGCGTGTAAACACGCTAAAATAAAACCGGAACTTGGTAAGGAAGAGTATACCACACTTTTTGACTTCGGTCAAGGCAAAGGAAAATTCTTCTGCACCAAAACGAAACGGATTCAGAAAAGGAGTGTAGATTATGGAAAAGAAAAACAACAAGTTGCCCTTGATTTTGTCCATCGTTGCTGTTCTGGTTGCCGTTGTGATCATTGTGATCCTGGCGATGTCCGGCTGCGAGGCAAGAAATGAGCTGAACAAACTGAAGACCGAGCTGGAAGAAAAGCAGAAGATCATTGAGCAGCTGCAAAACACCACTCCGCCCGCGCCGGAGACCAGCGTGACGGTGGTCGCCCAGAATGCTACCATCGGCGGCAAGACCATTGCCGTTTCCGACGGCAAGACCGCGCTGACTGCCGATGCTGTTCTGGCGGAGGGCCAGAGCGTGGATCATTGGGAGCTGAACGGCGTAGCCCAGGAGAACAGCGCCACGGCTAACTTCACCTTTACCGCCACCGAAACCACCGTGGTAAAGGCGGTTCTCGCCCAGGAGAAGAAGCTCACCACCGTCAATTGTTCTATCCGCTTCCTGGATGCCAAGGGCAAGGCTGCCGGCGATAAGCTGACGGAATTTGTGTTCGACAAGCCCTATCAGAATCCTGTCACCAAAGCCGAAGTGACCGACGGCACCATTTCCTTCCAGGTCAAGGCGGAAGTCCCCTCCGGCAAGGTCATCGACTATTGGAAGATCAATGGCGTGGAGTACCACTTTACCAACAGCAGCTTCACCGTCGTCGGTCTGGACGAGACCACCGAGTATGAAGTGGTGCTGAAGGACGAGGCAGTGGTCTACTACACCGTTACCTGCCTGCGCTGCAATTCCGGAGGAAAGAAAGAAGTTAAGGTCAAAGCAGGCACCACCATCACAGTCAATGGTGATTCCGGAATGCTGGGCTGGTGGTATCTCGATCGCGGCAACCAGTCAATCAACGACAGACCCGCGGATAGCTGGTCACTGAAGGTCGACAAGGATTACACCATCGAATTTTGGGAAGTCATCAATTAATGTATAAAGCTACCGAAAAGTGCATCCCACCTGGGATGCACTTTTTCCCACACTTTTTCCCACACTTTTGAAAAAATTAATTTCCAAAACCCCACACTTTTGAAACAAAAGTGTGGCGACAACGGCTTTTCATTTTTGTAAAATGAAAATGGGCCGAAGGATGCGTTTTTCTTCGACCAGTACCGCTATGAGACCACAAGGAGGAATCTGCCATGAAAGTTGCCCAAAAAGTGATCGGCCTTTTTCTGTGCGTTATTATGATTGCAAGCATGCTTCCGTTGCATGTGCATGCGGATTATGAAGACGGCATGGAGTGCTGGTTTTGCAACCATTACCACTGGGATGAGTATTGCTGCGGTATGTGTGGCGCGTGCAGCACCGAATGCACCGGCACGGACTGTTGCTTGCTTACACACTGTAACGAGTGCGGTGCCTGCGACAAAGAGCTGGAGGGTTGCCCCGAGTGCCGTTTGTGCGAGGATTGCTATGTCAATAACGGTTGGCACTGTCTTGGCTGTAACGAATGCCACTACACTTCAGAAGATGAACTGTGCGGATACTGCTGGTTCTGTGCCGACTGTATGGGTGGTCTTTGCGACAGTTGCGGTTTCTGCGAGGGATGCTGGGAAGTCGAAAATATGCACTGCCAGGAGTGCGGCAACTGCTACGCTTCTTATGCAGAGTGTGACTTTGGATACGATCACTGTGAGGAATGCTGTGTTATCTGTGAGCAGTGTGAGGAATGCTTGTTCGAGGACGGCATTGAACTGTGCGATGATTGCGGTCTGTGCGTATTCTGCTGTCAGGACAACGCAAACGCCGAGGGCTGTGAGTGCGGCGAATACTGTATAGAAAACCCCGAATGGTACGAGCATCTCTGCCCTGATTGCGGAAACGCCTTCTGTACTGTCGATATCTGTGACATTTGCGGACTTTGCCTTGACTGCTGCGAGGGCAATTCCGACTGCTCCGAAACGCCTCCCGTCTGTGTAGAGGACGACGATTACGATTCCCATTTCTGTGAGGACTGCGGCGAATGTTTCCACAATAGTGATATTTGCGCAGACTGTGAGTTTGCAGGTCTTTTGCTGTGTGAAACTTGCTGCAAGATCCGCCTCGAAGCCGAGGGCTGTGATTGCGACGACAGATGTATCAGCGACAGCGACATCGAGGAGCATATCGAAAACGATCATAGCAACGCTGGTCCTCATTCCGCGACGCCTCAGAACTCCTTTGATATGGACGAGACCTATCATTGGAGGCCCTGCCGTTTCTGCGGAGAAAGTGCGCATATTACGAATAAGACCAAGCACACCTTTGACAATTACGGTATCTGTACCGTCTGCCGCTTCGACTCTCAGCAGGTAATTCTTATCCTGAAGCAGCCGTCAAGCATGGTTGCCAAGGTCTCCGATACGCAGGTCTGCGGTGAGGATGATCCGTATCATCCCACAAATAATATACGCACCATTTCGGTTGCCGCAAAGGGAACTACCGCACTGAAATATCAGTGGTACGTTACCTACGACGGCGGAGAAAAATGGATCGAGGTAAAGGATGATACCATCCTCGGTATTGTAGGCGCAAAGACAAATTCTCTCACCTTCTCGGTTCCGTCCGACGGTTGCGCTTACCCTCCTGCCTATAAGTGCGTTATAACAGATGAAAACGGCAACTCGGTCACGTCCAACGTCGCGTACGTGAAGGTCGTCCACCTGTATAGAGAATACAGTGCTCACAAGGGCGAGCTTGTCGGAATCATCAATCAGCCGAACAGTAAGGACAATATCGGAATGTACAGCTCCAACGGACACTTTGTTACCTGCGTCGGCGAGGAATGTGACGATTATATTCTCGTTCCCCATTCCTTCGGCAAGGATACGAAGCTTATCTTTGACAGCAAGACGGGCGTCGGCTGGCACGAGAGGACCTGTATTCATTGCGGATACAAGAGCTATCTTGAAAACCATATCCATTATTTCTACGATCCCGAGACCTACGAGTGCGAGGTCGACTTCACCTATAAGAACGAAAATCAGCACAAGCTCATCTGCCGTTTCCCCGGCTGTAAGCAGACTCACCTTGAGTCACATGATTACCTCGGCTGGCAGAACCACGGTACTCCTTATTCCAATACCGATGGAATCGGTATTGCCTATAAGGAATGTCAGATCTGCGGCTACAGCTCGACAAAGAAGCTTCAGACCTACGACGAAAAGAAGGACAAAATGGTCGATACTCAGTGGACGAAGAACAACGACCTCGTCTACGTTGAAAACGGCTTTGCAAGCAGTGACATCGTCGGACATGATGCCAAGATCGTCATCGGATTTGCTCCCTCCGAATATGCCAGGAAGGAAACGTTTGATATCGAGTACCCAAAGGTTACGAAATGGAAAGTAACCTATTACTGCGACCGCGGATCTGAGGGCTCTAAGATTGAAAAGGACGTAACTAAGGACGTTAAATTCGAAAAGGTCGAAAATGAGCTTAAATGGATCGTCACCGTTCCTTCCTTCACAGGACGCGCAGGCGGCGGAATTTTGACCTTCACGCCCGTTCTTGAGAAATGTAAGCATACCGGCGGTACGAGGATCAAGAACGCAGTCGAGGCGATATGTACTTATGATGGATATACGGGTGATACCGTATGTGCCGACTGTGACGGTATCATATACTACGGCGAAGTCATCGAAAGCACCGGCAAGCACGAGGGCAAGCTTACCCTTATCCCCGGTACTGCAAAAAAGGGAAGCTGTGAAGAAAGAGGTTACGAGGGAACCTACCGTTGCGACCACTGTAACAAGACCGTCCGCGGCAAGGTCACCTCAAAAGTACATAATGCGAAGACAATAGTCAAAAACGAGGTCAAGCCGACCTGTACCAAGTTCGGCTACAGCGGCGACATCTACTGTGAATGCGGCGTTCTCCTTAAAGAGGGCGAAGCGCTTGCGCCGAGACACAGCGGCCTCAAGCTGATAAATGCAACGAACGTCTCCTGTCAGAAGAAGGGATATACAGGCGACTGGTACTGCAGTGACTGTAAGCAGACAGTAAAATACGGCTATAACATAGCAAAGGGTGCTCATGCCTGGAGTAAATGGGGCAAGGTTGACGAGGTCTATCATCGCCACACCTGCGTTGTAGCTGGCTGCGGCGAAGCAGAACTCAGCAAGCACACCGATGCCAACCGCGACCTCACTTGTGACGATTGCGGTTATTCCTGGGGAAGCGACTCGCCGACTATAAGAGCTTTGGTGTTCAATATCGACGTACCCGTCATAGGAAATAAGCCGGATTATACCAAGTTTGACGGCTCCGCATATTACAGTGACGGCACGGGCACCTATAAGAAAAACGGCGTTGAGTGGTTTGATGTGACGGAAAACAAGCGTTTTGTTCCGGGCGGTGTCGGTCAGGAATTCAAGGAAGGTCACGTTTATAAGGTGACGATCAATTTCCGTTCCAAGGTGGGCTATGATTTTGCCGAGGAAGGTGTGCTTTCGGGAACAATAAACGGAAAAGAAGCAACCGTTGAGTATTCGAGCTACGGTGATGCGGCAGGTATTTCCTATACCTTTGAGGCGCTGAAGCATATTCATACGCTGAACCGGGTGAATAAGGTCGCCGCAGGCTGCACCAAGCCCGGAAAGCAGATGTATTACCACTGCGACGGATGCGGCAAGAATTATACGGATGCCGCAGGAAAGACCCAGATCAGCGACCTTGCTTCCTGGGGCGTTGTGGCAGCCCTGGGCCATGTGGAATCCGGGCTGAAGTCCAATTCCACGCACCATTTCAAGGTCTGCACCCGCTGCCATCAGGAGATCGGGGGAAGCCGCGCAGAGCATAGCGGCGGCACAGCCACCTGTCTGAATAAAGCAAAATGTGATGCCTGCGGTGCGGCCTACGGTAAGGTGGCAGAGCATATCTTTGACCAGAATGTATGGGGCTACTTTGACGCGGCGGGCCATGCCCATCTGTGTACCACCCCGGGGTGCAACCACCGGGACAAGGTCGTGGCGCATACCTCCAGCGGCGAGGCCACCGATGATATCGACGAGTTCTGTGTGGATTGCGGCTATATCATCACCATGGCAAAGAATCACAAGCATAAGGGCATCGGCTCCTACTACAGCGATGATAACGGTCATTGGCAGATCTGCGGCTGCGGCGCAGAATGCCCCCATGAAGCCCATGTCGATAAAAACCGGGACGGCAAGTGCGATACTTGTGCGTATGCTGTGGCGATCAGCGACCCGGGCAATGATCTTTGGTGGCTGTGGATCGTGATCGCGGTGGTCGCCGTGGGCGGGATCCTGTTCTTTGTTATCTTTGCTTACAAAAAGAAAAAGGAGCAGCAACCTACCTGACCAACAAAAAAGAGACCGGCAATGCCGGTCTCTTTTTTGTGATTTCGGATCAGAGGATGCCCCAGATGGCATCGGCGATCACCGTCAGGGTTATGGCGCAAACAAGGGCAATGCCTACCCACATGGCGATCTTACGAAGCAGGGGGTGCTTCGTTTCGTAGGATTGCTCATCGGTGGGGGTCACATAGACCTTGGTGGAATCTTCGGCAAAATGAAAATTCTTGGGATTGTCATAAAACCGGCGCATAGAAGTACCTCCTTTACATTTTCTTCTAATTATATTTTACACTACGGTAAGGAAAATGTCAAAAGAAAATTAGAAAAATTCTGCATAATCCGGATATTTCGCGGGAAAATGTTTCCGGAGGGGATCATATGACGGATAAAGAATATGCCCGGCTGGTAGGGGAATTGAGCCCGCGTTCTCCGTGCCTGAAAAACTGCGCCTGGGCGTTTTGTGTGGGCGGACTGATCTGCGTGATCGGTCAGCTGTTTTTGGATGGGTTTCAGGCGTTGGGACTGGACAAGAAGGATGCCGCAACAGCGATGTGTATGAGCCTGATCGCGCTGTCGGGCTTGCTGACGGGATTGAGCTTGTATGATGATATTGCCAAGCATGCAGGAGCGGGGACACTGGTGCCGATCACCGGTTTTGCCAATGCGGTGGTAGCTCCGGCAGTAGAATTCAAAACGGAGGGCTTTATCTTAGGCGTAGGCGCGAAAATGTTTACTATCGCAGGACCTGTCATCGTTTACGGTACGGTGGCGAGTGTGGTGTATGGGGTTATTTATTGGGCGACAACATTGTTCTAACGATAAAGGCTTGACCAGATGGTCAAGCCTTTAATCACATTTTAGAATTGTTTTTATTGCTTTATTTGCATCTTCAATTGAAAGCCATGCCGAGTGTTTCGGCGGAAGAACTGTCTTTGTTATTATTTGTATTGTTGCAACATGCCGTCTGACAGTTTCTTTATAGTTCTTTTCTTTATTGCATAATGAACCGATACAAAGGGAAATGGTGTAAGATGCTTCAAATAACAATTCTTTTAGTTGAGTATTGTATGATATTAATTCTTCTGATTTCAACAGATTTGAAGCAAAATCAAAATAGCGGGTATGGAGAATGTTTTCCAATGTATCGATGATCGTGTGAGCATCGTCGTCATTGATCGTTTCCTTTTGCAAACAAGAGAACAGGAAATGCATAGCAGATAGTGTTTTTGTTAGCGTTGCTGTCTGCTTTTTGGAAAAAAACGTTTGTTTGCTATAGTTATCTAAAACTATAGAAAGATTGTACAGTTCTTCTGTAAGTACATCAAATCTGGACATAACATTCACCTCACTTTATTTTATTATACCACACTGCCGATTTAATGTAAATATTTTTGCAAATGGTGTGTCCTATATTGACAGCAGCAGAAGGGTTTATTCTTGGAGTTGGTGCGAAGATGTTCACCATCGCCGGGCCGGTGATCGTGTACGGCACGGTGGCGAGTGTGGTGTATGGAATTATTTATTGGGTTACAATGTTGTTCTAATATAAAGTGCGGCACTAATTTAGTGCCGCATTTCTTCTATGTCTTAAATGATCTTTCTTCATACCAAGCAGTTTTTCGGTATTCATCCCACTCAATTGTAACAGAATCAAATAAGAACTGCGCTTGGAACCAAGGCTCATCACCAGCACCATCAAAATAGATGTTTCCATTTTCGAGTGTTCCAAATTCGAAAACAGTCGAGCCAACACGAAGTTCGTTTAGCAACTTGTCTTCTGCTGTTTGCCCTTCAAAAACAACCTGTGGTTCATCGGCATAGAGTTTTCCGCTTGCGTCTTGTTTCCATGATCTGCCGGGTTCAAATGACATAAATTTAAAATTGCTAAAAGTGATTTGTGCAATCTCAATTTCCATATCGGTATTATAGGGGTTTTGTTCAGTGCCTTTATGGATATTCAAGTATCGAACAGAAATAGTTAATGTATTGTCTTTGATGCTTTCTAATTTAAAATAAGCGTCGTGAAACTCAAAATCCGAAAAGATATTTGTTGAAGTATATTTCATTTACCACACCTCGCTTCATTTGATTATACCACACCGCCAATGTAATGTAAATATTTTTGCAAAAAGGTGTGTCCTATATTGACAGCAGCAGAAGGGTTTATTCTTGGAGTTGGTGCAAAAATGTTTACCATTGCCGGCCCGGTGATTGTCTATGGCGTGTCTGCGAGCGTGATTTACGGGATCATTTATTGGATTACAACCTGATTCTAACGCAACAAGGCTTGACCTATTAGGTCAAGCCTTGTTTTTACAATTCCGCTTCAAAACAATAAATATTTCCGTAACTCCAATTATATGAGCTTCCGTTATGGCGGTCAAAGGTGAGCCAAAAGTAACGCTTACGGCTTCCCATCACCACAGGTATGATGGTTCCCCAACCACGAAAACCGCCATCGTCAAAATCAAATTTTGCTTCATGCATACCGTCTTTTGTATAAATTCGATAATTGGCTCTTTTATCAAAGCTGTTTCCGCATACAAAAACCGTTTCGCCCTCTATATTCACAAAGGAGCCGCCTGTTTCTGCACCCTCGTATCCTTGGCCAATGTATTTATAATCACGGAACGGCTTGTCAGACTCAAAAAACATATAGCGATATTTTTTGGTTAGCGGGGAAATACGGCAAATTGCCATAGTCCATTTTTTCGTTTCCTCGTTATAATAAAAGTCTGGGTCTTCATCGCCCTTAAAACCGACAAATGCAGTAGCATCCTCGCTGCCGGCAGGCTCCATCATTGTAACATCAATCACATTCACGCCAAAGCGTGGCTCGCCTTTAAAAGAGGCGTGGCACAAAATATGCTTGTGTTCAAACGAGGAGGTCCAAATATACCATTCCTTTGTTTTGCGATTATACAGCAGAGAAGAAGCCAAATAATTGCGCCAAAAACCGTCACCGCAATCAAAAAACAATGCACCCGTGAATTCAATATTGCTTAATGTAGGGGTTAGAGAAAATATACCCTGGAAACCACCCTCTTGCATGCGAACAGAGGCAGTGAAATATATCCTCCCGTTTTCAAATATGGGATCTCCGTTTTCATAGCATATTGCACGAATATCCGCCTGTGAAATACCGCAATCAATATAGGCTGATACGGAATCCGTTATCGCAGACCCTTGCGTAATAACCGAAACATAACTACGGTCAAACTGCTTTTTCTCATTTGATAAGGCAAATACTTCTGTTGTGAAAGTGTGAAAATAAGCGAGCTTATCATTTTGTCTGAAGTACACATCAAAGGCATTGGGACGACAGGAGATTACCATGGTGACGCAAGAGAGTTGCCCACACAGTTCCTGCTTTTGTTCCTGTTCTCCATCTGTAAAGGAAATGGTATCATTCTTGCAAATCAATTCTGCTTTTTGATCGGATAAGTGAAAAACAAAACCACATCCGCCGCTCAAATCGGAAAATGAAATTTCATAGGTAGCGTATGGAAAAAAACGGGTAAACATACGTTCGACCCTGCCGTTTTTTACATGGTACCGATTGTTTTCAATTTGTTCGGTACAACCGGTATCCTTTGTAATTACAGGGTACAGATCTCCACGTTCATCATTTATGAAATCTTTTGTAAAGGTCATTTCAGCCAGTGGTAATTTTAAGTCTTTGTACATCGACTTTGAAAAAACACGTTGAAATAGGATTTTATCAAAATTCACTGGTATCACGCTCCCACAATACTATATGACTATTATACCATACCGCTGATTTAATGTAAATAATTTTTACAAAAGGGCGTGTCCTATATTGACAGCAGCAGAAGCATTTATCCTCGGAGGCGCCTGCTGCAAAAAGGCTTGACCGAATGGTCAAGCCTTTTGTGCTGCTGTGTCAAAGTTATGGATCCAGTCTGCTTTCAGGAAATAGATGAGGAAGATGATGCTGCTGGCGGCCCAGGTGATAGGGTAGGCCCAGGAAACTGTGGTGAGCCGGTTGACGAATTTTACGGCGATGGATACATAGGTCATCCGCAGGACGCACCAGCATGCCAACATAACAAACATGGGAACGGTTGCTTTGCCGGCACCTCGCAGGATCGAGGCAATACAATGGGAAAATGCCAGCAGCGCATTGAAAAGGCAGATGGTCCGCATATGCTCTGCGCCAAGGGTGGTGGCTGCTTCCGATTCGCAGAAAAAGCCAATGAGCTGGCGCGCGAACAAGTAACAGAGGATCCCGATCACCTGCGCGCAGGCACAGCTGCACAGGATTCCGAAGGTCACGCCTTTTTTGACCCGCTGATGCTGTCCGGCGCCCAGATTCTGTCCCACGAAAGTGGACAGCGCCTGGGTAAAGCAGTTGACCGGCAGAAAAACGAAGCCCTCCAGCTTGGAGTAAGAGCCGCAGCCTGCCATAGCTTCCTTGCCGAAGCTGTTGATATTTGCCTGAACGACCACATTGGCAAGGGAGATCACGCTGAACTGCACGCCCGAGGGAAGACCGTAATGGATGATCTCCAAAAGGCTTTTTCTGTGGAAACGGATCTTTCGGATGCGGATCCGATAAGGCGCGTCGATCCGAAGCAGATGGATAAAGCACAGCACCGCGCTGACACCCTGAGCAACGGTGGTGGCAATGGCGGCGGAGCCTACACCCCAACCAAACCCCGCCACAAACAGCATATCCAAGGCAATATTAACAATGGTGGAGGCGATCAGGTAATACAGCGGATGCTTGCTGTCGCCCACGGCATGGAGGATTCCCACAAAAATGTTGTACATCACTGTGAATACAGCGCCGCAGAAATAAAAAGCGAAATACTCGATGGACTGAGGGAGCACCTCCTGAGGCGTTCCCATCCATTTGAGAATGGTGGGAGTCAGTGCCACACCGGCAATGCTCAGAACGATGCCGGCTGCCAGGCCGAAGGCGATGGCGGTATGGATGGACTTTTGCATGGTGTCATACTGCTTGGCGCCGAAGGCTCGGGCGATGACCACACCGGCGCCCATGGCAACGCCGTTAAAGAAGCTGACCATCATAAAAATCAGACTGCCGGAGGAGCTGACCGCTGCCAGGGCATCGTCACCTATGTAATTGCCTACGCACCAGGCATCAAAGGCATTGTATAGCTGCTGCAGCAGATTGCCCAAAAGAACCGGCAGAGCGAAAAGCAGCATGGCTTTCCAAATCGGTCCTTCGGTCAGGGTTTGATGTTTGGGATCCAGGAAGTATTCCTCCTTTCGGCGAGCTTATTTGCTTGTATTATATCTGTGCAGCGCTGGAAAATCAAGATGCTGTGGCTTGCGGTGATGTCGCTTGCGCTGAGAAGTCTTTTGGATGAGGCAAATAAGACTGCAAAACAGGGAACTGTTTTCGAAAAATCAAGACCTTTCTTTTGGAAGACAGCTGTGATAAACTGAGGAAAAGACCGAAAAGGAGGGATCCCATTGCGGTACTATCTGGCTATAGACATTGGAGCATCCTCCGGCAGACATATTGTGGGCTGGAAAGAAAACGGCTGCGTTCAAACGGAGGAGATATACCGTTTCTCCAACGGTGTCCGGGAGGAAAACGGGCATCTGATCTGGGATATTGAGCAGCTGGTCAGCCATGTGAAGCACGGCATTGACAAGTCCCTGGAAAAGTATCCGCGGATCATCAGCCTTTCTGTGGATACCTGGGGCGTTGACTATGTGCTGCTCAGGGGCGAGCAGGAGGTCCTGCCTGTTTATGCCTATCGGGACGGCCGGACAACGGTGACTGCCCCCATGGTACATAGTATCATTCCGTTCCCGGAGCTGTATCGCCGCACCGGGTGCCAGTTCCAGTTTTTTAATACCATCTATCAGCTCTATGACGAGAAGATCAATGGCAGACTGGATGGCGTTACCGATCTTTTGATGATGCCGGAATATCTGATGTACAGACTCTGCGGCGTCAAAGCCAGAGAATATACCGAGGCAACCACCACGGGTCTTGTGAACGCGCAGACCGGTGAATTTGACATGGAGATCATTGACCGTCTGGGATATCCCAGGCATCTGTTCCCCAAATTGAGTCAGCCGGGAACTGTCATCGGAGAATACCGGGGGATCAAGGTGATGCTTTGCGCCACCCATGATACGGCTTCCGCGGTGGAGGGGATCCCCATGGAGGGAAACGATCCCTACATTTCTTCCGGAACATGGAGCTTGTTGGGCATCAAGACCCCCAAGCCCATTACAGATGCCGCCAGCCAGCGTTCCAATTACTCCAATGAAGGCGGCGTAGGCTACAACCGCTATCAGCAGAACATCATGGGTATGTGGCTGGTCAATGAGCTGCAGAGGGAGCTTTGCCCGGAGATCAAATTTCCGGAGATCGTCAAAATGGCGGAGGAAAGTACCTGCGACAGCCTCGTGAATGCCAACGCCGCGGAATTTCTCGCGCCCAAGAGCATGAAGGCTGCGTTCGATGCTGCCGCCGGAAATGGATTTTTCTCCATCGGCGATTATTTCCGCTGCGCCTACCGCTCTCTGGCGCGCAGTTATGGAAAAGCCATTGAAGCGCTGGAAGCTGTCACGGGTGTTACATATGAAAAGCTCTATATTGTTGGCGGCGGTGCGAAGAACAAATTTTTGAATCGCCTGACGGAGGAAGCGACCGGAAAGCAAGTGGTCGCTCTGCCTATTGAAGCCACAGCTTTGGGTAATTTGAAGATACAAATGGAGGGAAACTGATATGTCATACCAGGAAGCGAAGTCCAGATATGCGGCATTGGGCGTTGATACCGATGCGGCAATGAAAAAACTGAAAGAGGTTCCCGTAGCGCTGCATTGCTGGCAGGGCGACGATGTCCGGGGCTTTGACACAGATCCCAATAAGCCCCTGACCGGAGGCATCCAGACTACCGGCAACTATCCCGGACGGGCAAGAACGCCGGAGGAACTGATGGCAGATCTGGATATGGTCATGTCTTTGTGTCCGGGTACAAAAAAGATGAACCTGCATGCCTCCTATGCTGTTTTTGAAGATGACGGTTGGGCAGACCGGGATGCGCTGCAGCCCAAGCATTTCCAAAAATGGGTGGATTTCTGCAAGGAAAGAGGCCTGGGCTGCGACTTTAACCCCACCTTCTTCTCCCATCCCAAGGCGACCGGCTTGACCCTGTCCTCACCGGATCCGCAGATCCGCAGATTCTGGATCGACCACGGAAAGGCCTGCATTCGCATTTCCAATTACCTTGCGGAAGCCCTGGGACAGCCCTGCGTGATGAACATCTGGACCGGTGACGGCTTCAAGGATATTCCTGTGGATCGGATCGGCCCCAGAGTTCGCTATAAGGAGGCCATCGACGAGATCTTATCGGAGCCTTTCGATTTTGAGAAAGTCAAGCCCTGTGTGGAGAGTAAGGTGTTCGGCATCGGCGTGGAGGCATATACCGTAGGTTCTGCTGAATTCAGCCTCAGCTATGCCGCCATGAATAAAGACCGCTGCATCCCCCTGATGGATAACGGGCATTACCATCCCACGGAGGTGGTCAGCGATAAAATCCCCGCTCTTTTGACATTCTTCCCGGAGATCGCGCTGCATATCACCCGTCCCATCCGTTGGGACAGCGACCATGTGGTGCTGCTGGACGATGAAACGAAAGAGCTTTGCAAAGAGATCGTCCGCTGCGGCGGCCTGGAAGGCAGCGTGAAGATCGCTTTGGACTATTTTGATGCTTCCATCAACCGGATCGCTGCATGGACAGTAGGCTTCCGAAATGTCCAGAAGGCTTTGCTGATGGCACTTTGCACCCCGGATCTGACGGCCTTGCAAAATGAGGGCAGCTGGACTGAGCTGATGGTCGCACAGGAAGAGCTGAAGACCATGCCCTTTGGCGAGATCTGGACAGAATACTGCCGCCTTTGCGGTGTTCCGGCTGATGGCGCGTGGCTCGCTGCAGTGAAGAAATATGAAAATGACATTTTGAGTAAGAGAGGTTTTTGAAATGAAAGATATTTTTACGGCTCCCTTTGTGGAAGAAATGCGGAAAACCACTGCAAATATGTATCGTCTGGGCTGGGATGAGCGCAATGGCGGCAACATCAGCTGGATGCTGGATGCGGCGGAGGTAGGGGAGTACCTGGATCTGAACCGTGTGATTCGCACCATTCCCATGGGCTTTGATGCCTCCGCTGTGACCGGCAAGATCTTTATCGTCACCGGAACCGGTAAGTATTTCAAAAATGTGGACGCAGATCCCGAAAACAATCTGGGCATCGTCCGTATCGCTGCTGACGGAAGAACAGCCGAACTGCTGTGGGGATTCCGTGACGGAGGCAAATTCACTTCCGAATTTCCTGCCCACCTGATGAGCCACATTGCCCGGCTGAGCGTAGACCCCGGCAACCGGGTCGTGATGCATTGCCATCCCACCTATACTCTGGCAATGAATTATGTCCATGAGTTGAATGAAAAGAAGCTCACCCATACGCTGTGGGAGATGTGCACCGAGTGCATTGTGGTGTTCCCCGATGGCGTTGGCGTATTGCCTTGGATGCTTTGCGGCACCAATGCCATTGGCGAGGCAACGGCGGAGAAAATGAAGGAGTTCCGTCTGGTGGTCTGGGGGATGCACGGCATCTACGGCGTGGGCAAGACTATGGATGAGGCATTCGGTCTGATCGAAACCGTGGAAAAGGCGGCTCAGATCTATATGCTTACTGCCCATCTGCCCCGGATCAATACCATTCAGGATCATGAATTGGTGGAATTGGCAGAGCTGTGGGGGCTGGACTACCGGAAGGACTTCCTGAATCTGTAAAAAGACTGAAAAAGAGAACGGCAGCCGCCGTTCTCTTTTTGCGCTACTTGACGCAAGGGAAAATGTTCGTTAAAATAAATAAAAAAGCAAGGAGGGACCTTATGAAACGGTTGTTGGCATTTATGCTGTCTGTTGCGGTGATGTGCGCTATGAACGCCTGCTCCGTGAGCTGCCCTGCCGGGTCAGAGCCCGGTACAGCACCCTCCCAGTCAACTGGTGGCAGCATTCCCACCCAGCCCTCCGAATCCGATCCCACCGGTCCCTCCACCGGGATGGGTGACGGTTACATCGACCCGGACACGGATCCCTTTGATCCCGGCACATTGCCCAGTGAGCCGGATATCGATATTCCGGAGGACCCTACCCAGGAATTGCATTATGAATATCCTATGGATACCATTACCAAAGACCCGGGAACCATCGCGGATGCCACCAATAAGTATACCATCGCCCCGGGCTGGCATGGCGCGCTGATCGACCTTCAGAACATTGCCTACAATGCCGTGACCATCACCAAGCGCAGCGGCGCGGAATTCTTTGGCTACGCCTTTCTGGCAGGGGAGCTTCGCGCTGGCTATTCGCCCACCTATGCCAAGGGCTACACCCGGGTGATCTACAGCAGCAAAAAGTCCGCCACACTGGATATTCCGGATAATGCCAGATATCTTTACATCTATCACAACAGCAAGGAGGACTACTACCTGCCCTCCGGCGTGAAGTTCTTTAACAAGTCGGTGATCCCGGAGACGGGAGCATCCCTGCGGATCGCCACATGGAATATCGGCCATTTCAGCATGGGCAAGAAGCCCGATTCCACCATTACGGACGCAAACTATACAGCCTCCGGGGAAAAATACCGCAGCTTCATCCAAAACGGACTGGATGCGGATATCATCGCCCTGCAGGAGTACAGCGCGAAGTTTACGCCATCCTATGGGACGGCGGAAAGCCTGTTTTCAAACTACTCCTTCTGCAAGGAGGGTGTGCAATCCCGGTATAGCTGCAATGCCATCTTTGCAAAGCGTCCCATTTCCAATATCCAGGCGCATGAATTTGCGTGCAACAAGACCGCTACTATCACCCACACCAATCTGATCGCCGCAACGGATTACTACTACATGACTGCGGATGTGAAGATCGGGGGAGAGACGGTGAAGCTGGTCACGGCCCACTTGGCATTTGACAACAACAAAAAACCGGATACGGTGAATTTGAACCAGATCAAGGAACTGATCGAGGTGTTCAAAGACGAGGAACGGGTGGTGTTTGTAGGCGATTGGAATGCCAAGGTGTTCTCCACATTTGATCTGTTTACCGATGCGGGATACACCCTCGCCAATACGGACAGTACGCTCTACACCATCAATAACGGCAACCTGTCGCTGGATAATATTATTTACAAGGGCGTGAAGGTAAGCGATTTTACCTTGTGCGGAAGCGATCTTTCTGACCACTATGCCCTGAGCTGTACCGTGACCTTGCCGTAAAAGACAGTATATGGCTTAGAAAGCTTGAATAGGCTTAAGAGTTTGCACCGCACCAAAGCCTCCCTCTGATGAGGGAGGTGGATTCGCCGCAAGGCAAAGACGGAGGGAGAGAAAAACTACCCCTCAGTCACGCCGTTCGCGTGACAGCTCCCCTGACAAGGGGAGCCTTGGGCGCTCCTGCGCCAGGTATATAAACTAAAATTTGTGGGAGGCTTCTATGAGATTGGTGATGTACAAAATATGGCAATGCACATGGGGATTTTTTCAATCATTGTTAGGCCTCATTCTGTTTCTGGTGCACTATAAGAATAAACATTTTTGGTATCATGGGGCATTAATTACAGTTTGGGAATCCAAGACAAGTATATCATTAGGGTTGTTTGTGTTTGTTACTGCCGAACCTTTCTTTGCAAAGAAATATGAGGGACAAATAAGCGTTAAAGAGCTTTCAAATCAACTCCTGGTTCACGAATATGGACATACGATTCAATCTCTCATGTTAGGACCGCTATATTTGGTTGTCATTGGAATACCTTCCACATTGTGGGGTTTTTTAGGTGGAAGAAAGCGCAGGGATAAGCAAATTCCATATGGGTCCTTTTTCACTGAAAAATGGGCAAATCATCTTGGAGAATGGGTGACAGATGAAAAATCCATTGGTAATTTGGTTTTAGAATAAGAGGTTTCCAAATTCCAACTGCCAAATAGTTAACGGCAGCACCGTGATCGGTGCTGCCGTAATTGTTTGGAAAGGGAGTCGCTCCTGCGAGATGAAGCGCTTATTTGTTGTAAATGCCTTCGTTGAGGTACAGCAGAAGATCCTCCTTGCTCATGCCGTCGATGCCCAGATAGGCAAGGTTGTAGCGGCTTTCGGCGAAGAAGCTCTTCTTGTGCATAGCGCCGGCCAGGGTGATCATGGAGTCGATGATGGGGGTGGGGACACCGTACTGCACACCCAGATCGTGATAGATCTTGCAGCCGATGGGCACATCCTCGGTCAGATACCGGTGGTGGATGGTGTTGGGGCCGGTGTTGCCTTCGTTGGAGGGCTGATCCAGGGGGAATACCACATTGTCATTGCCGTTTTCGTCCAGACCCATGTATTCCTGGGTCAGTACGCTGCGGCGGGAGAAAAACATCTCGTACTTATACTCGGGGCAGCCCACGCCGATGGCCTTGGCAAGATCGATCTCTTCATTATAGAACTGGTACTGCACCTCGCAGATGGAGGGGCAAAGACCGTGGGAGTACATGGAGTAGGTGGTGCGGTCGTGGCCGCAGAAGATCACGCCCCAGTTTTCCATGGTGGAAACGCCCAAAACGGTGGCAGGAACATGGATGACCGGGTTAACATTGGCAAAGTCCACATCCAGAACGGTATTTGCCCGGGCAGCGCCGTCGCCGTTGGTCACCGCATCCATGCAGGGCAGATACTTGGAGGCTTCCAGGAAAGCATCGGTGTCCGTCATGGGCAGGGCAGCGCCCCGGAGGGTAATGGCCCGGTACTTTGCGCCCACATGGGGGAACTGAAATTTGCCGATGGTCTCGATCCGGGTGCCGTAGGGGGCAGAGGACCAACCGCCGACGATGACCTTCTTGGTGCAGCCCATCTCCCGCATGATCCGCCGCAGCAGCAGGCAGCCGAAATTGTCGGTGAAGATGTGGATGACCTGACCGTCCTCCAGATGGGGGATCAAGGCCCGGAAGGTGGGTTCGTGGCCCCAGGAGCCCATGGCGATGATGATCTGACCGGCGCCTTTGACCGCAGCGGCAATGTCGGTGGTCACCAGATCCAGAAACGCTCTTCCGGAGCGCTCAAAGCAATACTTATTCCGCTGAACGCCGTCCAACAGGATGCCGGTCTTCTCCAGATCCTTTAGAGAAGCCTTGGCGAAGGGCATCGCGTCCCACAGCCGGACTTCGCCGCCTGCCAGTTTGATATCCGCAGCGCAGGTCTTGCCTACAGCGCCGCCACCCAGAACTGCGATGGGCATATTCTTCAAATGTTCCATGTTTGCCATAATTTACGCTCCTTTTTTGCAAGTGCAAAAGATATTATTTACAAAGTGATTGTAATATGCTATCATCCATTTGTAAAATAAATATAATCAATAGAAGCGATCAAAATAATTGATGAGAGGGATTCTATGGATCTTCGGAATATCCGCACATTTATTCAGGTGGCGGAGCAAAAAAACTTCACCAAAGTCGCCAATGAGATGAATTATGTCCAGTCCACCGTCACCATGCAGATCCAGCAGCTGGAGCGGGAGCTGGGATATCCGCTGTTTGACCGCATTGGCAAAACCGTATCGTTGACCGCAATGGGGGAGGCGTTTTTGCCTCAGGCTTATGAGATCCTGCAGATCCTGCATAAGGCATCCGACCAGAATCGGGATCTTTCCGAGGTCAGCGGGACGCTCCGGGTAGGCGTTCTGGAATCACTGCTTTTCAGCACGGTGGTGGATGCGCTTCCCGGGTATCAGGCACAGTTTCCCAATTTGGAATTGCAGATCAAAATGGGGCAGGCAGCGGAGCTGCTGGAGCAGCTGAAGCAAAACCGGCTGGATATGATATACATTTCCGCCGGAATGAATACGGACCCGGATCTTTCCTGCCCCTATCAGCGGGAGGAGCGCCTGGTGTTTCTTGCCGGCGGAAAGCATCCCCTTGCCCGGCGGAAGAAGATCCCGGTTTCGGAGTTGCTGGAGCACGATTTTGTGGTCACGGAGCGCAGCGGTATTTGCTACGGTAAGCTGCGGGAGCTGGCGGCGCAGAACAATGCCAAGCTCCGCGCCTCCATCGAAGTGGACAGCACCATTGCCATTGCAAAGCTGCTGAAAATGGGAAAGGAACTGGCGTTTCTGCCGGAATATTCGGCGAAAAACGAGCTGGTTCAGGGACAGCTGGTGGCATTGAATGTGGATATCGGGGATCAGATCTATTACAGCCAGATCCTGTGTCATAAAAAACGATGGGTGTCGCCCTTTATGGCGGCATTTATCGACAGTATAAAAAATGCCGCACCGACCATTCCTGATGGCGTTTCGGTGATCGTTAAGAGGAAGTAAACTATGGTAGATCAGATCATGCGCGTTGATTATGCCCGCTCCACCTTGCCGGAAAATTGTATATTTGCCGGGGGCAGAGCGGATAGGGAAGTTCCCATCGTGTTTTCTGTATTTGTGGTCCGGGCAGGGGATCGAACCATCCTGGTGGATGCCGGATGTGAAACGATGCCGGGGTTTGTGATGGAGGACCATATCCCCCCTATGGAGGTGCTGGAACAGAAAGGGATCACAGATATTACCGATGTGATCATCACCCATGCCCACCACGATCATATTGAATGTGTCAAGTATTTTCCCTACGCCCGGGTGCATATTCAGGCGGATGCCTGCGCCCGGGGACAGAAGTATTTGAAAGAGAATGAGAAAGTTTGCACCTTTGCTGAGGAAAAGACTGTAGTGGACGGTGTGAAGATCGTCAGAATCGGCGGGCATGCCATCGGCTCCTGCGTGGTGGAGTGTGAAATGGATGGGGTTGTCTATGTCCTTTGCGGCGACGAGTGCTATACCCGATACAATCTGATCCATAAAGTTCCCACTGCTGCCAGCTGCTGCCCGGAAAACAGCCAGGCATTCCTTGAAAAATATACAAAAGCGCCCTATGTGTGCCTGCTGTGCCATGAGGCATAGAACTGCGTTCGCAATGCCGAATTTGTGAGAATCGTCAAAATACCATCTTGATATTTGGTGGAGTTTTCCGTTGCCAACCTTTGGCAAATGTGCTAAACTCAAAGCGAAATGAAAGCCATGAAAGGAGCTTGTTCCCATGAATAATGTAAAAATCGGATGGGCAAAAAGAGAGATCTCAATGGAGGGCCCTCTCAGTCTGCCTGGACAGATGTATCTTCGTATTTCCACCGGCGTTCTGGATCCCACCTATGCCACTGCGCTGTGCGTGGACGGCGGCGAGGGTCAGGATGCAGTGATCTTCTGTGCCTGCGACCGTGAGGGTTTCTATCGGGATGTGGTGCAGCAGGTGCAGGATCGGGCAAAGGCCATGCGTCCCGAACTGCCCAGCGATGCCATCATCATGAACACTACCCATACCCATGCCGGCGCGGAGATCAATGACACCCCCGAGACCTCTCCCGACGGCAAACCCATCTACCCCGGCGCCAAGTATCGGGAATTCTTCATCCAGCAGTGCGCGGATGCCATTTGTGAGGCATGGGATACCCGGAAAGAGGGCGGTATCGCTTTCGGCTACGGCTATGCCGTGGTGGGCCACTCCCGGAGAGTTATTTACAGTGTGGACGAGTATACCAACAATGTGTCCATGTCTGCACCCAATGGCTACGGCGTGATGTACGGCAAGACCAACAAGCCCATTTTCAGCCATTATGAGGCCGGCGCAGACCATTTTGTGAATCTGCTGTATACTTTCGATGCCAACGAAAAGCTTACCGGCATGATCTGCAATGTTCCTTGTCCCAGCCAGCTTTCCGAGCATTTCTGCCAGATGACTGCTGATTTCTGGCATGATGTGCGGACCTTGGTGCAGAAGGAGTATGGCGAGAATGTGTATGTGCTGCCCCAGTGCGCGGCGGCTGGCGACCTGTCTCCCCGTATTTTGCACTACGGCAAGGCTCAGGCACGGCGCATGGCGCTGAAATATGGCATGGAATACGATCCCAGCAAGAGCAACGACTATAATAAGGTCATGTCAGAGCGCTATGATATCGCAGAGCGGATCAAGCTGGCCATTGACGAGGTTCTCTCCTGGGCGAAGAAGGACATCCGCACACAGCTGCCTGTGCATCATACCCGCAAAATCGTAGAGCTGAAACGCCGTATGATCACCGAGGCGGAAAGAGATTGGTGCCAGGGCAATCTGGACAAGCTGAAAAAGCAACTGGAAGAGAAGCTGGCAGAGGCAGCCGGGGATCCGGATAAGGTCCGTCTTGCGGTATCCAATTATGAGATCGTTCGTAATAAAAATCTGGCAGGCATCAAGCGCTTTGAGACCCAGCATGAAGATCCCACCATGAGCTACCCCATCCATGTGGCAAGCATCGGCGAGGCAGCCTTCGCCAGCAACCCCTTTGAGCTTTACATGGACTACATGCACCGGATGCAGGCAAGAAGCCCCTATCTGCAGACCTTTGTGATCCAGCTTGCCGGAGCCAACAACGCCGGCTATCTGGCAACCGAGCGTGGTATCTACAACAAGGGATACAGTGCATCCTTGTTCTGCAACCGGATCTCGGCGGAAGGCGGTCAGCAGCTGGTGGAAGCTACTTTGGAAACGCTGGCGGAACTGAAAGCAAAAGACGAATAAGAATGAGGTGACGTTATGTCTAAGTACATCAAAACTCCTGCGTATCCCGGTTCTATGCCCGTGGACATTTCCTTTGTGTTTGCCGATGAGAAGCCTGCCGGCAAGCGGGGCTTCCTGAAGCCTGCCGGTGACCACTTCGTATTCGAGGATGGCACACTTGCCCGTTTCTGGGGCGTTAACTTCAATGGTGGCGCCAACTTCCCCGAGCATGAGGATGCGGAAAAGACTGCCCGCCGTCTGGCACAGGCCGGCTGCAACATCGTCCGTTTCCATCAGCTGGATGCGGAGTGGGATACTCCCAATATTTATGCCTTTACCAAGGGTAAGCGGGTGACCACTACCCGGGTACTGGATCCCGATTCCATGGACCGGCTGGACTACCTGATCTACAGCCTGAAGAAGGAGGGCATTTATGTCTATTTCGACATGATGACCTACCGGAAGTTCAAGTCCGGCGACGGTATTGAGCTCGCCAAGGAATTGAAGGATTCTGCCAAGCCCTATTCCATCGTCAACCGTCGGATGATCGAACTGCAGAAGGAGTTCTGCGACCAGATCTGGAACCGCTACAATCCCTACACCAAGATGCTCTACAAGGACGATCCCGTGTTTGCTATGACCGAGATCACCAATGAGTGCGATCTGTTCGACATGAAGGCCTATCAGGGAAAGCATGACAACAGCTTCCCCTATGTTTGGGAGCTGCGGCAGTCCTTCAAGAATTGGCTGGAGAATAAGGGGATCGAGTACGATTGGGAGAATTGCGAGCTGTGGGCGAAGGTTCATCCCATTATCGACTGGAAGCTGGATGTAACCATGGCTTACTACCAGGAAATGTATGATTATATGCGTTCCATCGGTGTGAAGATCCCCATTACCGGCACGAACTGGCTCCACGGTTCCCACGCCAACGCCATTGCTGAGAAAAACATGGACTTCTCTGACGGTCACCATTATTACTATGACTGGCGTTGGGGCGAAGAGGATAAGTTCTGCGCCAACGAGCAGATCAACGGCTATAAGTATGTTATGGCCAACCTGGGCACTATGCGGCTGAACAATATGCCCTACTTTGTTTCGGAGTGGGATATGCCCTGGCCCAATGCATACCGTGCGGAAAGCCCCATCTACTATGCTGCCATCACAGCCCTGCAGGACTGGACGGGTATGGCGATCCACACCTATGCCTACAGCCCCAAGCTGGAGCATATGGACATTCTGGGTAAGGAAGTCTCCTCCGCTACCATCGGCGGTGTGCCTTACCGGGAAGGTATTTTCTCCACTTGGAACGATCCTGCCAAGTTTGGTTTGTTCTATCATGCGGCATTGATCGTCCGCCGTAGCGATATCACCCCCGCCAACAAGAAGGTGGGAGCTACCTATCCTGAGACTCTGGAAAAGGTCTATTCTACCGCTTATCAGGGTGGCCTGGAGAAGCACAGGATGGTTTCTGTCATCCCCGGCGACGAGGCTGTTGGCTGTGACGAGGTTATTTCCATCGCTGACGAGGTGAAGTGGGAAGATCCCAACATCATCATGTCCGATAACGGTCAGATGTGGCGCAACATCTCCAAAAAGTTTGGCGGTATCGATACCCCCAGAACCAAGGTGGTCTATGGCAAGCTGACTGCCGGCCGTAATGCCAATGCCGCTTCCATGGAAGGCACCGAGGTTTCCGGTATGAAGGTAGTCAGCAAGACAGACTTCGCGGTCATCGCGCTGTCCAGTCTGACCAACGACCCCATCGAGATTTCTGAAAATATGCTGCTGACCACCATCGGCAGAGCAAGAAATACCGATCAGGTCTACGATGGCGACAAGATGATCGACTACGGCAAGGCACCCATCCTCTCCGAGGTCATCACTGCCACCATCACCTTGAAGACTGAGCGCAATGATCTGAAGGTCTGGGGCGTCAATGCGGAAGGATTCTATGTAGGCGAAGTGCCTGCCAAGTTTGCCGACGGTACCATGACCTTTACTGTGGGCGAAAAATTCCCCGCATCCTATTACTTGATCGTAGCAGAATAATGATTCAAAAAAGCCGCCTGACCGGGCGGCTTTTTT
Organism: Oscillospiraceae bacterium; assembly: GCA_015067785.1. Taxonomy (GTDB): domain Bacteria; phylum Bacillota; class Clostridia; order Oscillospirales; family Oscillospiraceae; genus Faecousia. Next base: position 5,568 of record SVLR01000029.1, on the reverse strand, counting down.
GTCAAAAACAACTCTCTTTTTGCAGAAAAATACTCAACATTGCCGTTGTGCTGTACATTTTTTATCAATAGTGGTAAATTCAAGGCAGAATATAAAAAAACCAAAAGGAGCGTATTATTATGAGAATCATTCGCGCAAGAGATGCGGCCGATGCCAGCCGTAAGACTGCAAATATCATTTCCGCTCAGGTTATTCTGAAGCCGGACTGCGTTCTGGGCCTTGCTACCGGCAGCAGCCCCATTGATACCTACCGCCAGCTCATCCGCTGGTACGAAAAGGGTGACCTGGATTTTGCGAAGACCAGAACCGTAAATCTGGACGAATATGTGGGTCTGTCTCCCGATCATCCCCAGAGCTATGCCTATTTTATGAACACCAACTTTTTTGACCATATCAATATCGATAAGGCAAACACCCATCTGCCCAACGGCTTGGATGCCGATGCTGAGCATCAGTGCAGCAACTATGATGCTCTGATCCGTGGTCTCGGCGGTGTGGATCTGCAGCTGTTGGGCATCGGCAACAACGGTCACATTGGCTTCAACGAGCCGGATGAGGCTTTTATCAAGGGTACGCACTGTGTCGACCTAACGGAGAACACCATTCAGGCAAATTCCCGTTTCTTTGAGAGTATCGACGAAGTACCCCGCCAGGCATATACTATGGGTATTCTGGACATCGTGCAGGCAAAGCGGGTCGTGATGATCGTCACCGGTGCACATAAGGCGCAGATCCTGAAGGATGCCTTTGAAGGCCCCGTTACCCCCAAGGTTCCTGCTTCCATTATGCAGCTGCACCCTGATTTTACTCTGGTTGCGGACGAAGCTGCTCTGTCGCTGATGGAAAATCTGGGATAAATCAGAGGATTTTTGCAACGAACTGTTTGCATATCCGGGTCAGATGTGTTATGATAGTCGGGATAAATGCAGGTAGAGGTTGCAACTATGGAGTACATTGTCTTGGATATGGAGTGGAATCAGCCCTGGCCGGGTTCTCCCTCCGCAAAAAAAGTACTGCCGGTTCAGATCCGGGGTGAGATCATCCAGATCGGTGCCGTTCGGATCGTAAATGACCGGGAAGTAGCAGACGAATTCCAAGTGCTGATCCGACCCAAATACTACCGCCGATTGAACCGCAGGGTCAGCAAGCTGACCGGCATCAAGGAAGCGCAGCTTCTGGATGAAGGAATTCCTTTCCCGGAAGCCATGGCGATGTTCCGAAAGTGGTGCGGCGAGTCCGCCGTCTTTTTGACCTGGGGCTTCGACGATATCTCCATCCTGCGAGAGAATTTGCAGCTTTTCAATATTGATACCGGCTGGACGGATAAGTGGTATAATGCCCAGATGATCTTCAATGCCCAGACGGACGGATCCAACTCCCAAAAAGCGCTGAAGACCGCTATGGAGATCTTTGGGATCGAGGCGACCCGCCCGGCGCATGATGCCTTGGGCGATGCCTTCCACACGGCGCTGATCTGCGCCAGACTGGATCTTGCCCGCGGCATGGATGAATACGGGAAGGCGCTGAAAAGCCATGAGGACGGCTTCCACGGCGCGCAGCTGCCGGGCTGTATCGCCAGAAAGGTTTACCATGATCTGCGGGATAAAAACAGCGCTCTGGCAGCTATGTCAGGGGAGGAGAACAAGTGCCCCGTATGCGGCGGTCAGATGCAGGGAACCCGGTGGTTTGCCCAGCCGGGACATCGGTATATGGATCTGGCGAGCTGCCCGGAGCACGGACAGTTTTTGATTCGGATCCGGCTGTCGGACCAGCCTGATGGGTTGGTGCGCGTCAGCAGACTGACCTATGAGGCAACTTCGGAAGCCGCGCAGGCATATGCCAAGCGGGCAGAAAAAGCGGATCCGGAGGACAATCGCCCATCCCGCCGCCGTCGCAGACGCAGACCGGCAAAGTCAGAGGCATAAGACAAGAAAAGAACCGGGCGGTTTCCCGCCCGGTTTTTCAAAATTAAACCTTGACAGAAGAGGATTAAAGTGGTACAATGCACCTCGTGATGGTGCCGCGGCACCTGTGACTTATGGGCCCTTAGCTCAGTTGGTTAGAGCCTCCGGCTCATAACCGGATAGTCCCGGGTTCGAATCCCTGAGGGCCCACCACAGCAGATAAAGGCATCCTGCCTTTCATATATAGGGGTATAGCTCAATTGGTAGAGCGGCGGTCTCCAAAACCGTAGGCTCAGGGTTCAAGTCCTTGTGCCCCTGCCAGTAAAAAACCGCTTGTTTCAAGCGGTTTTTTGCTTTTCTACCCCTCCGCTGCTCTCCTATGCTCTCCTGTAAAATCCTATGGTTTCGGGTGGAATTGGTTAAAAAGTTGGTTATAAAGTTGGTTATAGAAAAAGGGGCGATTTCTCGCCCCTTTTTTCATATGCTGAAATTTGCAATAGTGTCTTGCTTATATTTGTCTTTTAGGTGGATATAGATTTCCTCTGTAAAGGAAACGGAGGAATGGCGAATCAACTCACTGACCAATTTGCTATCGCCTCTCGTCAATTCATAAAGTTTGGATGCAAAGGTATGACGGAGTGAGTGTATTCCGCAATGCTCCACACCTGCTTGCCGGAGCAGGTTGTCAAACCTCTTTCGCATAGCACTTTCACAAATCGGTTTGCCACCCTCATTGGCGATATACCCACAATAACCGCTTGGTTCATCTTTGAGCATTTCTTTTAGAATCGCAATGGCGGTATCATTGATGGGAACGATGGTGTAAGAGGTCGCATTTTTGGGCGAACTCTCGATGGATTGAACACCGCCCACTGCAATGCCTTCGGCATTTCGCTTTTTGGCGGTTGTGATGTTCTTGCGAACCATCATTGTTTTTCGCTCAAAATCAATATCGCTATATTTTAAGGCGGTTGCCTCTCCTTTACGGAGTCCAGTGTTGAGAATGAACAAAAAGTATTTTGCTTGTTTCAAAAAATAAGGACCACTTTGGGCTTGCTTTCCAGTTTTGGTTGTCCACCGGAGGAAATAACCGTTGTATGCCACATCTCGCATTCGTGCGATTTCCTCGTCAGTCAGAAAACGGATTTCCTCTTTGTCCTCCATTCGCAGTTTGGAAAAAGCAAGACCTTCTTCCTCTGCAGTCAAGTCTGCACCGGTGTCTCTTTTGGCGATTGCTTTCTCTCGTTCTCCACGGATATTCGCCTGGTTGGTACGGACAAAATCTTTCGTGTAACATTTGACCGTATTCATGGGACTGACCGCAAGAGAACCGTCCAATACCCTTGCATCAAAAAACATATTCAGCAGACGGTAAATCTTGACCAGTGTGGAATAGGAATATCCCTTTGCAAGATTTTTCTGCATAACCATTTTACAGAGGTCGGCGCGGACATTTTTGGTTTTGATGCCTTCAATGTAAGGTTTAATTTGGTTCAGATAGATTTGCTCTAACCTATCAAAAGAACCTGCCTTTACAGTGCCGTACTTTTCGCTGTATAACCACTTTTCAATATCAGTAGTCAATAACTCATCGTGGGTTTTCTGCTCGTCTTGCCCTTGCAGTTGCCCCTCAATGAAATCTCTGACCTTTACTTTGACATCCAACTCATTGCTGCCGTAAAATGCCCTGTAAGTGTATTTTTGGGTTACGGTATCACGGCCAATACGGACACGGGCACGGAATTGGTCTCCATACTTTGAAACCTTGACCGCCTCATATAAATCCTTTTCAGTAAATATCCTTTTTTCAATCATTGTCGGGCACCATACATTCCAAAATTTGTTGCATTTCCTCTGCGGTATAGTCAGCATCGGCAGAAATCATAATACCAACATTTACTGTTTTTGTGTTAGTCTTTTGGAGTTTGGCGACCCATTCCTCCAATCCCTTGGGGTCAATTAACCATTGACCTTCACCGATGCGGAAGGCTGGAAAACCTCTCATTCCACAAAGTTTGTATGCCTTGTCATTGCCAATACGGAACACTTTTTTCAAATCGTCTATGGTCATATATTCTGTCATAAGTATTTTACCTCCAAAAACCGTGGTACGGCGGTTTTATTTTAACATACTGCACCATTAGCGTCAATAAAAAAGTTATGCAGGAATTTAGTAAAACTGTATGCTTCCCACTTCCAGGCGAATCATCTCAAAGTCATCAGTTCATTCATACTTAATTTGTCCAACCGTAAATGCTGTTTGTCCATAAACGGCACCTCTCTATATGAAAGGGTCCAGACTTCTCAGTCTGGACCCTTTTTGCATCTTTATAAATTCTCTCATATCAATTTTTAGGTTCAATAACCGTATGCTTGTGCATACTGAAAACTTCTCCTACATTTGGAAATTGCTCACTTTCTGCAAGTAGTACCTTTGCAGGAAATTCGCAATACTTCATATTGTTACCCCAAGATTTCCAAATAACCTTTGGGTTGAGCATATAAACATTTGCTGAACCGGACTTTTTGATATGTAGTAAACCATTGTCTTTTAGATATTTGATACCTCTTGCAATCGTTGGAACACTGACACCCAATGCCTCTTGAAAAACAGCATAACTGGCAATCAAAGCATTATAACCATCCATGTGGTTGGCAATGAACCAAAACAATTTGTTGGCAGCAGGACAATCTGCTAATTTGTACATAACTTTTTCGTTTATAGTTCCCTCCATGTTTAATTGAGCAAATTTATTGTATGGGGAACCTTTGATTTCTCTCTCTTTTTGTTCCTCCAAGAATTCCATTTTCTCAATCTGCCTTTGTCTTTCTGCAAAACTAACCTCACCTTTTAATGGATTCGGGTTAGCGCAAACACTCACTGCATTCATAAACTCCCTCCTTCTTTCAACTTATCGTGTGGTGATATGTTTTCTTATCAATTATGATAGTTCTCTTATCAAATCGGGTGCAATTTTCCTACCGACTTATCACAGTATGATAAGTGCACTTATCACGGTATGATAAGTCGCCAATGGGTCAAAAACCGAAAAAACCCTTGATATACAAGGACTTTTTCGCTTTTGTGTTTGAATTTCCCTCTTTAGTCTTCATTTAACGAAAAAATAAAAGATTTTTTAGGTATAACTGAGTAACGTTTTACTTGCAGTAAAAGAAAAAGCAAATGCCAAGGGTAACGGCGACTGGCATTTGCGAAAGAACAGCATATTCATTTTAGAGTGTAAAAAGATATGAGTATATTTAGCAATTCCCATGTGTTTGTGCTGCGACGGTATCTGAGACCATGATTTAATTATTACATTGTTTTTTATTATATAAATCAATGTTTTAACTGTTTGTTTTTCTTTTTGCTATAGAAATCTCTCGGGGTGCGATTATGTGTGTTTATTTTATTATTATAATCAATGTTTCTACACCGAAAAGGCGAATAATAATAGCAGACCATTCTGTAAAATGGTCTGCTTTTTTGTTATGAGTAAATTTAGTAACTTACCATATGATTCCGATTAACTTACTTCCTGGGACCGTTCTGTAAAACGGTCCCAAAAGTATGTTTATGAAATGGCGGTAAATCCAAAAAAGAGGAAAGGACCAAGAGGTCCTTTCCGGTGGTTTAGGTTTGTGACGAGTTGTCGAGTAGGTC
>SVLR01000028.1 GCA_015067785.1 Oscillospiraceae bacterium | reverse complement strand
CACAAGTAATCTGCTCTCTAACGGAGCAGCGCCGAAGGATGTGCAGGAGCTTTTAGGTCACTCTGATGTCAGTACCACGATGAATGTCTACGCTCACTCTACAAGAGAGGCGAAGCGTACTTCCGCAAGACTGCTGGACAAGGTAGTTAGCGGTTAGATATAAAAAGTTTCCCTTATTTTCGCTCATAAGGGCAAAAACAAGGGAAAATACATAACAGTTGAGTTTGTAATCAACGAAAAAACCAGTAATATCAAGGGTTTTTAGAGTATAGGACAGTTATTGTCTGATAAATTGGAATTTACTTAATAGATAACTGTTTATCTCTTATCTTCAAACATGCCTCAATATGCATAATCCAATGTCTTGAAAACGGCATCTGAATCAATCCCTTTACATCTTTTCCACACCAATAATCAATTAACCAATATGCATTTTCGTCAGTACTTACCACATTGAGTATCTCCAATTGTTTTCTTCTATCATCGGATATTTTTTCTTTCATATCACTATATGTAAGAGTTTTTAAAATCTGTGTTGTAGATTCATCAACATCAGCAATATAATTATACAGTTCTTCAATAGACAGCTTCCTGGAGAACACTCCGATTTCTTCTTTTACGAGTTCATTTGCAGTTGTAATAATCGGAGATTTTATGCGGCTTTGATAATCCCCCTTAAAGAAAATCTGCTCATCATTTGCAATAAGCGAATGTGCTACAATATCCTCTATACGAAAGATATGCCACAAGGAATATGCAATCGTTTTGTTATGATAACCTTTGGCATTCATATAAGGCATAGCACAATAATCAGCATCCGACAATTCATTCCTAAACTGCATAATTAGTTCCATAAGTTTTCCGCGAAGTTCTAATAATGTATCTATACCCATTGCAAAAGTATCTTTTCTCTTAATTTGTAACTGTAAGGTCTTATTCATTTCTGACCATTCTTTATTCATAAATTAGCACCTCGCTAAATTCAAGTTTTTCTAATTGGCGCCGCAGCGTCCAAGGCTCCCTTGTGTAAAGGGAGCTGTCAAAAATCTATTGATTTTTGACTGAGGGATTGTTACCGCTGTACGATTTTGCCGAAACTCTGCAATAGAACAAGTGCCTACTGCACAATCCCTCCGTCACGGCTTACGCCGTGCCACCTCCCCTTACACAGGGGAGGCACAGGTAGCGGTGCGTAACCGTTAATTTATTTGCCCGTTGAGCCGAAGCCCTGATTTGCGCGAACGGTGTCCGTCAGCTCCTCGGTCTCCACATACGCAGGTGTCAGCACCGGGGTAATGACCATTTGGGCGATCCGCTCTCCGTTTGCGATAGTCTGAGGCTCACTTCCGTGGTTATGCAGTACCACAATGATCTCGCCCCGGTAGTCGCTGTCCACCACGCCCACCTTATTGGCAGGGGCAAGCCCCCGCTTGCAGGCAAGCCCGCTTCGGGCATAGATGAGACCTGCGCAGTGCTCCGGCACCTCCATTGCAATGCCTGTGGGCACAAACACCGTTTCACCGGGGGCAATGGTAAGCTCCTTTTCCAAGCAGGCATATAAGTCCGCACCGGCGGCATAGGGTGTACCGTATGTAGGAAGGGTCGCGCCCTCCCGTAATTTCTTTACGCGAATTTCGCTCATATCTCTTTCCTCAAATATCTTTATTCATATATTTCCGCAAAAAGTCCATAACACGCTTTCGGTAGCCCGGCGTGTCATAGAGATAGCTGATGCCGTGCCCGGCCTCCTCCACAAGGTACATTTCCTTTGGAGATGTACAGGCCTTATATGCCTGCTCCGTCATATAGCAAGGAACAAAATCGTCACCCTTTCCGTGGATCAGCAACACCGGGAGCCTGCTTTTTGCTAAGCTTTTTCGTGTATCCCGCTCATAGAGGCTAAAGCCTGCCAGCACCCGGGCAAAAAGATCTGCCGCCCACAAAAAAGGTCCTGCGCCGAAATGGACCGTATCCCGGAACACCTTCGCAATGATCTCCTTGGGGGAGGTGAAACCGCAGTCGGCGACAATGCCCTTTACATTTTTTGGAAGCCTCCGGTCTGCCAGGTAAAGTACTGTGGATGCACCCATAGAAAGACCGCTGAGGATCACCGGGTGATGTCCAAACTGCTCGTTATGGAACTGCACCCATTTTTGCAGATCCCGGCTTTCCAGTACGCCGAAGGTAATATACCTTCCCTCGCTCCGGCCATGGCTTCTTTGATCGATGAGCAGAAGATTCAGTCCCAAATTGTGATACAGCTCGTAGACCATACCAAAATCCGCCAGCTTGCAGCTCCGGTAGCCGTGGGCAAGGAGCACCGTTCCTTTCGGATCATCTGCCGGCACCCAAATCGCGTGCAGCTTCAGTCCATCGTGGCTTTCGGTCCACACATCCACTGTGGTATGGGTCTCCAACCAGTGATTGGCAGCGCGGATATGCTCCTTATATTTCGCATAGCCGGTCTTTTCCAACGCCTCTTCATTGAGCCAATTCGGCTCTACCGCTCTTTTGCAGGCTGTCTGAAAAGTATACCCACCTACCGCCAAAAACAGCACCACCGCCACCACAGCAGACCATAAAAGCCACATATTTTACCCCTTTTTCCCCAGCTTCTTAAAGAACTTAAAGGACAGTGGCCAAAGGATTCCCGCAACGATCACAATCAGGAAATACCGCACAGCAGAGCCGATCTGCGCACCCACCAATGCATTTATAGGAGCTTTCAGTCCGCTCTTGACCGCAAGCACAAGCCCAAAGCCGATGGCGACCTTCAACACCTGTGCCCACCAAACTGCCTTTACCTCAAAGTGTAACCACTTTTCGTCCACGATATACACGATGGCAAAGCCGATGATGGCGCCCAGGAACTTATAGGCATTCGAGATGCCGGATTCATAGTTGTGGGCATCGAGGTCTGCCGGGAAGGAGTAAAATTCCACATATGCCCAAAACGCCACCGCGCAAGCGATCATAATGCTGAGGATCCAGGGCATCCACTTATCATTTTTCGCCTCCGTGATCGGCTTTAAGAAATAGATCAGCAGCACCGCGATCGCCGCCGCCACCGTCACATCCAGCGGCGTATGGACGCCGATATACATTCTGGAAATGGGCACAAGAATACAGATCGCCACACACAGATATTTTACAAGCTTATTCTTTGTGGTATAGGCAATGCTGCCAAAAGTACCCACCGCCGTCTGGGTGTGACCGCTGGGGAAGCTGTAGCCGGTTGCCGCTTCCCGCGCCTGCTCCAGAATGGTAAAGTTCTTATCGACCACCCAGGGTCTTGGGATGCGAAACGCCAGCTTCAAAAACTGATTACCGATCAGTCCCAAAAAAACCACTGCCAGCAGATAATAGCTTCTTCGCTTATCTGAGCACCATAGGATGGTCAGCGCCGCCACCAAAAACAGTGTCTCCTCGCCAAACCGGGTCACAAGCAGCATAAATTCATTGAGTACCGGAACACGGATACTTTCAAACCAATATAGCAGTTCCATTGCATTACCTCCTTATGTTCTTCATTATACACAGAATTTACAAAAATGTAAAGTTCTTCCCTCTTTCCTCCCTTGCAAAATTCCGCAAATCGGGTATAATATATATACGCAACGGAAAGGAGCAAAAATATGCCTTTTATGTATTATTACGGAATCGACTGGACATATCTCGTTCTTGTCCTTCCCTGTGTCATCTTCGCCTTTGTGGCAAGCGCCCGAGTGAACTCTACTTTTAAGCGGTATTCTAACCAGCTGTCGTCTCGCCATATTACCGGCGCAGAGGCAGCACGGCGGGTCCTTTTAAGCAACGGTGTCAGCGATGTGCGCATCGAGCGGGTCTCCGGTAACCTGACAGACCATTATGATCCCAAAAGTAATGTGATCCGGCTTTCCGACAGTGTATACAGCAGCACCTCCACCGCCGCCATCGGTGTTGCCTGCCACGAAGCCGGTCACGCAGTCCAGTATGCCCACAAATACGCGCCCATTCACCTCCGGGCTGCTATCATCCCGGTAACCAACATCGGCTCTATGCTGGCAATGCCCCTGATCCTGATCGGTCTTCTTTTTACCTCCGAAGCAGCCACCTCCTCCGGCTTTGTCTATGCCGGTATTGCCTGCTTTGGTCTTTCTACGGTGTTCCAGCTCATTACACTGCCGGTAGAGTTTAATGCCAGCCGTCGGGCAATGGTTGCCATTAAGGATGGTGGACTTCTCACCCCAGAGGAGCAGACCGGCGCAAGACGGACGCTCACCGCCGCCGCTATGACCTATGTGGCAGCCCTTGCCGTCTCCCTTGCTCAGCTTCTGCGGCTTATTTTGTTATTCGGCGGCAGAAGAAGAAATGACTAAATAGTTGACAATTGATAATTGACAGTTGACAATTATCTAAATCCTGTCATCCTGAGTAAAAGCCAACAGGCCGCAGTCGAAGGATCTTCGCACTGATAGTCTGCATTGCAAAAGCTACAATGCGTAGATTCTTCGACGCGCTGACGCTTGCTCAGAATGACACGCTTTTTAGGTAACGCATTCGAATCCGTCAGCAGCGCGGACACCATAATTAAGCATTTATCATTAAGCATTAAAAAACCCGCTTCCGGTATTGACACTCCAATATACCTCCGTTTCTGATATAATAAAGGAAACGGGGGCTTATTGGAAGCTTTTTGACAGACTGAGAAAGCACCTGATTCTATTTGGAATCAGGTGCTTTCTTTGTTTCGGTCATTCGTATCCATCTTGACGGAGATTTTGTGAAATCGCGGCTTGCGCTACGGTGCAATTTCGACCATATTCTCCACCTCACGAAAAGATAATCCTGTTATAGAGGTAAAATGTTGGTTTTGCAATACTTCTTCACTCTTCACTATTACTTATTACTTTCCAAAAGTCCTGAATGCGTTTTTAGTGAAAAGTGAATAGGTAAAAAGTAAAAGTCCTGAACGCTCTCGCATTCAGGACTTTTGGTGAGGGAGGACGGATTCGCTTTTCTGCGGAAAAGCCACGGCGGTTGCAAGTGTCCACCGGACACTTGCTAAGAGCCGCCTTTCGAATCCATCCACCAAATACCCATACACAGCAAAAGACCAACACCAAAAGGTGTTGGTCTTTTGCTGGCAGTACTGAACCTAATGTATATTTTACGTTAGGTTCTGGATAATACGAAAACCGAAAAAGCTTAGAGCTACAACGGGTTTTGAATTTTGGTATCTGCCCAAAGTGGTCATTTTTGCTTTTGAACTAAATGTATATTGACACTGGTGATTCAAATTTGGGAAGGAAATACTGGTTCTCGATATGGCATCTTACATAGCTTCTTTGTACCTCTTGTCGCAAGCCGCTTGCAAAAAATAAACAAGATATGTATACTCACAGCAAGGAGGTGCGATATGGAGATTCAAATTATTGAAGGAAGTCACGGCGGCCTTCAGGTAACTATAAAATGCGAAAAGGTGAACGAGGAAGTTCTCAGCCTGAAATCACACATTAACCGGTTTCGTGTAAAACTGACAGCAAAACGGGACCATGAAATGGTATTTGTGGAGCTATCCGAGGTGCTGTACTTTGAAAGTGTGGACAACCGGACATTTTTGTATACATCGGACGAGGTGATGGAGATAAAGTACCGGTTGTATGAATTGGAAGAGATGCTTCCTCCGGAAGACTTTTTTCGCATCTCTAAAGCACAAATCGTGAACATCAACCGGGTTAAGACGCTTGCTCCCGGATTTAACCGCACCTTGTTTGCGACGATGACAAACGGCGAGCAGGTGTACATATCCAGAAAGTATGCGGTGGATTTGCGCAGGGCGCTGTCAATTTAGGAGGTTTCCAATGGTTTTACGAAAACAAGAATTGAAAAAGTTTCTCATATGGATGAGAAACGGCATATCCTTTGCAGTTACATGGTTTCTCATTCTTCTGTTGGCAGGAAGCTATGGACTGAATATCCCCCAGATTGCGATTGCGACACTTACAAAAATGGTTGTATTAACGGCCGGTGGCGCGCTTCTGTTTTGCATCTGTTTTACGAAGCTGATCCTGGTGCGCTGGAGTTTTTTCAAACGGCTCAGTTTCTTTGTCGTGTTGCTGAGCGTATATCAGGTTGCCGGATTTTATTGGATCGGTTTCTTTGCGAACAGTGGCTCTGTTCTGCAATGGGTTATTTACGCGGCAATAATTATAGTTTTATATTTCTGCTGCTTGCTGATTTACTATGCATGCTACCGCAAAGAGGGCAAAGCGTATACCCAGGCACTGAGTGAATACCAAAAGAGAAGGAGGGAACATCATGGAGAATAAAGAAGAACTGTTTGCAATCGTAAGGAAGCTTCGCATTGACTGTGCTATCAGGCAAAAGAAGGGACTACATTTTATTGTTTCTTCTGTCATAGTATGGCTCGGGATTATTGTAATTCATGCCAGTTCTCTTCCAATGGAAAGTAAAAATATGTATACCTTTATTTGTTCAGCGCCGCTGATGGGACTGGCGATGCTGCTTGCCAAACCACTTCGTATCGACTTTCAATGCAAGGACAATCCCTTGACCAACCTTGGAATCTTTTTTTCAATAAATCAAGTGTTATACCTGATAATTGCTATGTGGGTAAATGCAGCCATTCCAGAGAAAATGTTAATGGTTTATACGATGATTTTTGGAGCACATCTGTTACCCTATGGATGGCTGTACGGATCAAGAAGCTATCTCATTCTATCCGTGCTGATTCCCATTGCATCATTACTCATTGGTTTGTTTTTTGAACCTGTTGCACTTGCGATGTTCATGCTGATCACAGAGATTGGATTCTGCATTTCATTAATGATAGAAAACAAGAAGCTTTTAGAGAAAATTAAGGCTGAGGAAGTTAGGTAAAAAAGGGCTGACATCATGGGTGAATCATGATGCCAGCCCTCAAATTCTTATTACAGTCGTTCGAATCCATCAAGTAGGTGCTTTGCATCCATGAGAATCAAACAATTATTCTGGGTACAAAAACAGGAAAACCGCTAGAGACTCTAGCGGTTTTCGGGTTGCAGTCATTTAGACCACACGTGTTGGTGGGGGAGGACGGATTCGCTTTTCTGCGGAAAAGCCACGGCGGTTGCAAGTGTCCACCGGACACTTGCTAAGAGCCGCCTTTCGAATCCATCCACCAAATACCCATACACAGCAAAAGACCAACACCAAAAGGTGTTGGTCTTTTGCTGGTGGGGGAGGACGGATTCGAACCATCGAAGCGATACGCAGCAGATTTACAGTCTGTCCCCTTTGGCCACTCGGGAACTCCCCCATATTAAGCTTATCTGTCTGAATGGAGCAGGCAGACGGACTCGTTTGATCAAGGTTCGGCTCGATCCAGCTCTCGCCGGCAACGCTCGTCCGCGTTGCATTTAATCATTCGAGTCATTATACTACCAGCGTCTGAATGGAGCCGGCAGACGGACTCGAACCCCCGACCTGCTGATTACAAATCAGCTGCTCTACCGACTGAGCTATGCCGGCAGCTCAAACAGAACACGCTTATTATAGCCATCTATATGCCGTTTGTCAAGCATTATTTTCGCAATTTCCAAAAGGAATTTTCAATTAGGGCGAGGACAATTACAAATTACACATTATGATGGCACCGCCAAACGCGCGTGTAGGGAATGCATTTATGCATTCCACAAATGGAACGGATAAATCCGTTCCCTACAATGGTATACGGTGATGCATATTAAAATCCGTCCGCTTGCGGACACCACAATTGTCAATTGTCAATTATCAATTCACGAGGGTGCGGTATGGTGCGACAAATGATTTTAATTTTTCGTTGATAATTTATAGCGACTATGCTACAATATTTCTTATCTTTTAGAGAAAGGCGGCGGAATAATGAAACAACATCCTATTTTGCGGTTTCTGCTGCAGCTGATCCTTTTGACCCTCGCCTATTTTTCCGCAGAGCTGATCGTGGCACTGTTTGTGGAGACGAAGACTTTACTCCCCTATGCATTCGGTTTTTTGTGGTCTATGCTGTTTGCGGCAGTTGCTTTGCTGCTGCCCCGGAAAATTGGACGCATTTTCTTCCTTGTGACCTTTTTCCTTTCCGGTGCTTACGCGCTGGCGCAGGCAGCCCATTTTGATATGTTCCGGAAACTGACCTTCTTTACCTCCGTCTACTATGTAGGCGAGGGCGCGAAGTTTTTTATGGACATCCTCCGCTCCTTCCCCCTTTTGTGGTGGCCCTGTGTGGCAGCTGTGATCGCCATTTTAATATTGGGCGCACGGTTCTTCCCCAAGAGAGCAAAACCCCTTCCTGCCGCGATCACTGCTGTTCTCTGTGTTTTTCTGCTGGTGCTTTTTCCCCAGCTTTTCATTGTTGGAGACGAAGAAACCGAGACCACCTACGCCGCTATGTATGACGCAGAGGCGGTCTATTCTGTGACCGGCTACTATCATATGACTGCCCGGGATCTGTGGTGCAATGTGCTGTTTCCCGACTTGGACGAAGCCGGGCAGACACAGCAGCTTAATCGCTACTTTGCAGACAGAAAGCCCCACACGCCCAATGAAATGACCGGTATTTATAGGGATAAAAATGTGGTCTATGTACTGCTGGAGGCCATTGACGACTGGGTCATTACGCCGGAGAACACGCCTACGATGTATCGGCTGATGAACGAGGGCATTTCCTTTACGAACTTCTACTCCCCCGGCTTCGGCAGTGCCCGGACCTTAAGCTCCGAGCTGTGCATCAACACCGGCATTTATCTGCCTACAAGCGTCGGCAGTCTCTTTGATTACGATGAAAACCAATTCCCCCAGTCCATCGCCAATCAGGCGGTAAAGAACGGCTACAGCGCCGAAGTCTTCCACTACAACGACCCGGCATTTTACAGCCGCGGTACCTTTGAGCCCCTATGGGGTTATGGGGACTATCACGGCTATTGTGAATATACAGATGATGAAAGCCTACTTTACGACGAGTGTACCCCCTTCACCGTTCCGGAGCTTTCCGACATCTTCTTCCGGGAGGGTAAGACCTTCAATACCATCATCACCCGCTCTGCCCACCTGAGCTACGATTACAGCGAGCCGCTGAGCATCTATGCCCTCTCCAAATACCCGGAGTATCGGGGCAAATACGGCTCTGAAGAAGAGGATTGCCTCCGGGTCAAGGCGCGGCTTGTGGATGATATGTTTACGATGCTCCTATCCGAGCTGGAAAAGCGTGGTCTTTTGGAGGACACGGTCATTGTAGCGGTGACAGACCATTACGCCTACGGCTATAATGATCAGCAGGAGCTTAGGACACTTTCCGGCGTAGAGCATGAGCTGCTGCTGGAAAAGACACCCTGCTTTATTTGGTCCGCGGACAAGCCACAAATCAAAGTAGACAAACCCGTATTCACCGCAGATGTGGTGCCTACGATGCTCAATCTCCTTGGCATTGATTCCCCTTACAGGTATTTGGGTAACGATGCCTTTGATCCTACTTACGACGGTTGTGTCTATTTCCCCGACGGCAGCTGGATCGCTGACGGAATCATCGCTTTCAGAAGCAGCAGCACCGCCACCTACGATATTTTGGCAAACGAAAAAAATCTCCCCCTGACGGAGGAATACTTAAGAAAAATGCAGCAAAAGGCGGAAGCCTTTATCGTTGCCAACAACGCATTGCTCCCTTGTGATTATTATAAAACGGTAAGATAAAAAGCCTCCCCTGTGTAAGGGGAGGTGGCAAAAATCTTCGATTTTTGACGGAGGGGTTGTTCCCTTTTGCAGATTTACAATCCCCCAGTCAGAAATTAAAATTCCTGACAGCCCCCTTGTGCAAAGGGGGCCTTTTTGTGCGGTAAATTAGAAGGGATAGGCTGCCTCGTCGCAGATGAGCACCACATTGGGGTGGAACTGCAGAATGGAGGCGGGCACCTGGGGATCTACGGGACCCCAGAAGGTCTTCTTGAGAATTTCCTTCTTATCGGCGCCGGTGACCACCATCACGATCTTCTTGGCTGCCATAATGGTGCCAATGCCCATCGTAAAGGCAGACTTGGGCACGTCGTCGATGGAGTCAAAGAAGCGCTTGTTGGCGTCGATGGTCATTTCCGTCAGCTTAACCTCGTGGGTCATTGCGGGGAAATGGTCGTCAGGCTCGTTAAAGCCGATGTGGCCGTCGTGACCGATGCCAAGAAGCTGCAGGTCTACACCGCCCCAAGCTTCGATCTGTGCCTCATAAGCTTCGCACATAGCCTGCACATCAGTAGCCAGACCGTCGGGAACGATGGTATTCTCAGGCTTAATGGAAATGTGGTCAAACAGATTATCCTGCATAAACTTGCGGTAGCTCTGCTCGTGGTCGGGAGCCAGTCCCTTATACTCGTCTAAGTTTGCGGAACGGACGCGGCTAAAATCGATCTTTCCTTCCTTTTCGCGCTTAGCAAGCTCTCTGTACAAAGGCAGCGGCGTAGAACCAGTAGCAAGGCCAATAACACAGGCCGGCTTTGTCTGGATCATAGCCTCAAAATGATCGGCTGCGATCACGCCCATTTCCTCAGGATTTTTAACAACAATAACGCGTGTGTGAATCATAATTGAATACCTCCTTATTCAAATCACAGTTGAATTTTAACGCTGCGAAAAGCAGATGTCAAGTATTTTTTATCTCACCAAGCTCCGGAATCCACAGACAACTTTCCCCATTTGTTACCGTTTTAACCTGCTGCCAAAGACCGTCGGGATCCTTCTCCCTTTCCGGCAGATGGAGCAGCACCACCGTTCCGGCACAGACCGCTTTCGTCATTTCCCAGGAAGCGGGCGTATTGGCATAGGCATAGGGTACGATCAGTACATCGGGCTTAGGGAAGCCGGTCATTTTTTTCATCTGCATAGGCGAAGCGTCCCCCATAAACCAGATACATTTGCTGCCCTCGATCACAAAGCTGTGGTGAGAAAGCCCCGGCTCGGTTTTTCCCAAATGGCGGGTCTCCACCGCCGTCACCGTTACCTCCCCTACCCGCACTTTTCCCTCAGGAAAGGACTCCGGCCCAAGAATGGGCCGGAGCTTTTGTGTTTCATAAGGGAGAAGCAACGCGCGGCTGCAGTGATCCGGGTGACTGTGGGTAAATACAAGTAAGTCCGGCGGTGACGCCAAAAAGTCTTCCACAAGAGAGACCGGTGTAGGCAAATAGCCGCAAAATCCCTCACACAGTCCGTCCAGCAATATGGATACGCCGTCCAGCCTTACAAGGACACCCGCATTACAGGTGCGCTGCAGCTCCATGGGCTTTTACACGCCTTCCTTGGCGCGGCGGATGGTCTCTGCCTCGGTGCAGCCGGTAGTGGAGATGTGACCCTCCAGAGGAATGAGCTTATCGTTGATGGCGTCGATGATCCAGCTTGCCTGGGGGAAGAAGAACTCGTCGAACTCGAAGGGAGGTGTGATCCAGTTCTTGGCGCCGATAACCACAGGAGGTGCATCCAGATCGTCGAAGCACAGCTCTGTGATGTTCTTCGCCACATCGTTCATAAAGCAGCCTCTTGCGCAGGCATCGGAGACCAGGATGACCTTACCGGTCTTCTTGACGGACTCGATGATCTTGGTATAGTCTAGGGGTACCAAAGAGTGAATGTTGATAATGTCCGCTTCCATACCGTACTTTTCAGACAGCTGCCTGGCTGCATCCATTGCCCGGTACAAAACGGCACCGATGGTCAGGATGGTAACATCCTTACCGTCGCGGACCTTATTGGTGTCGCCAAAGGCGATCTCGTAACGCTCAGCAGGCACACCACCCTCGTGGAACTGCTCGCCCACATCGTAGATTCTCTGGCTCTCGAAGAAGACAACAGGGTCTGTGCCCTTCAGGGCGCTTTCCATCAGACCCTTTGCCTCCCAAGGTGTTGCGGGGAAGCAGACCTTCAGGCCGGGGATGTGGGCACACAGAGCGGTCCAGTCCTGAGAGTGCTGGGCACCGTACTTGGAACCCACGGAGACACGGAGCACCAGGGGCATCTTCAGAATGCCGGCAGACATAGACTGCCACTTGGACATCTGGTTAAAGATCTCGTCACCGGCGCAGCCGATGAAGTCCGCATACATCAGCTCTACCAGTGCACGGCCGCCGGAAAGGGCGTAACCGACAGCAGTACCGACGATCGCGGCCTCTGCCAAGGGAGAGTTGAAAATGCGGCTGTGGGGCAGAGCGTCCATCATACCGCGGTAAACGGCAAATGCGCCGCCCCAGTCACGGCAGTCTTCACCGTAGGCGATCAGAGTGGGATCCTCGTAGAAGCGGTCCCAGATAACCTCGGAGATACCGTCACGGAGGTTATAGAGCTTCATCTTGGAAACGGGCTTGCCGTCTGCACCGATGGGGCTGCGCTCCTTGGCCTTGATCTTTTTGTAGCCTTCAGCCTCTTCCTTGGGAACGGTATACTCGGGCTCACGGTCATCAAAGGCAACCACCTGCTGGTTGGAGTACATCAGGCGCTCCACAACAGCGGGATCCTTCTTAAAGTCGCAGTAGGGGCTGATCTCGGGATCGGCTGCTGCCTTGCAGATCATGGTCATACGAGCCTTGGTCTCTTCCAGAATGGCATCGATCTCAGCCTGCGTAGCCACACCCGCCTCAACAAGCGCTGCGGGGTAAGTAGTCAAGGGGTCAAATTCCTTCCAAGCATCCATCTCTTCCTTGGTGCGGTAGGCATTCTGGTCGGAGACGGAGTGACCGGAGAAGCGGTAGGTAATGGTTTCCAGCATCACAGGACCCTGACCGTTACGCAGCAGCTCCAGCTTGCGCGCCATAGCGTCGATAACAGCCAGAGGATTGAAGCCGTCCACGGTCTCAGCGTGGAACTGAGTGGGGCTGACACCGGAAGCAATCCGGCTCATACAACCCTGACCCATGGTCTCGCCGCGGGTCTGGTCGCCCATACCGTAGGAGTTGTTGAAAATGTTATAGAGGATGGGCATACCGTCGTTATGGCTCTCCCACAATGTCTTATACTGATCCATTGCGGAGAAGTTCAGTGCCTCCCAAACGGGGCCGCGTGCCATAGAAGCATCACCGACATTGCACACAACGATACCCTTCTTGTTGTTGACCTTCTTATACAGGGCAGAACCGGTGGAAATGGTGCCGGAGCCGCCGACGATGGCGTTGTTGGGGTAGATGCCGAAGGGCAGGAAGAAGGCGTGCATAGAGCCGCCCATACCCATATGGAAGCCGGTCTCACGGGCAAAGATCTCAGAGAGCGTACCGTAGAGAATGAAGCGGATGGCGAGCTCTTTGACATCCTTCGTTTCTCCCAGACGCTGGGTGGAGCGCAGGCACTTGCCCTCCAAGAAGGTCTCCATCACCTTCATCAGGTTTTCGTCACTCATCTTATGGATGGTGGACAGTGCCTTAGCAAGGATCTCAGAGTGGCTGCGGTGAGAGCCGAAGGCAAAGTCGTTCTCATCCAGCAGATATGCCTGACCGACGCAGGCTGCCTCCTGACCGATGGACAGGTGGGCAGGGCCGGGATAAGTGTGGTCTACACCGTTGTAGCTGCCCTGGGTCTTAATGAGGTTCAGCATAGTCTCGAACTCACGCAAAACGGTCATATCCCGGAAGATACGGACAAGGTCTTCCTTGGTGTAGCGACCGGATGCCAGCTCTTCTGCGACGGTCTTATTGTACTGGTTGACAGGAATCTCATTGAAGGTAACCTTGCCGGGGGCACGCACTTCTCTGGGATCCACAAATAAACTCTTAGGCATTTTATGTTTCCTCCTTAAATATGGAAAATAGCTTCACGAATCATTTCTGCGACGGTGGGATGCGGGAAGACCAGCTTTTTCAGTCTCTCCGGGTGCATCTCGGTATCCACCATCATAGTTGCGGTCATAATGATCTCCGATGCATAGGCGCCTATCATATGGCAGCCTACCAAACGGTTACGATCCATATCCACGACCAATTTGATAAAGCCCTTACCGCCATTGGTCTCTGCCAGATAGCGACCGGCATAGGACATTGGTAGCTTGACTTCTTTTACATGCATTCCCCGCTGCTGGGCTTCTGTCACGCTATAGCCGACAGAGGCGACCTCAGGATCGGTATAGATTACCGCAGGGATCACATCATAGCGCATTTCATCCCACTTGCTCAGCATATGGTTTACAGCCACCTCGGCTTCCCGATAGGCGGTATGGGCCAGCATAGACTTGCCGTTGCAGTCTCCTATCGCGTAGACATTCTGCACGGTAGTGCAAAGATGGCGGTCTGTAACAATGGCCGCTCTGTCCATCTGTACACCTAAGGTCTCAAGACCGATACCGGCAGTTGCAGGCTTGCGACCGGCTGAGAGCAGGACTTTATCGCAGGAGATCTCTTTTTTCTCACCGTTTTCTTCATAAATAACGGAACATTCCTTAATTTCCAGCACCTTGCAGGAGAGTTTGAAGGTCATATTTCGCTTTTCGAAGCTATCGGTCAAGACTTTACAGATCTCCGGATCGGTAGCACCGGCGATCTTGGGCATCATTTCAATGACTGTCACCGGAACACCAACGCTTGCAAAGTAGTATGCCATCTCAAGACCGATGACACCGCCGCCGATGACCACCAATTCCTGGGGAAGCTCTGTTCGTTCAAGAATCTCCCGATTGGTAAGCACAAAACCGCGGGCAAGACCTTCCGCAAGTCCAGGGACAGGGGGAATCACCGGCTCAGAGCCACTGGCAATTACCAGACGGTGACCGGTGTAGCATCTGCCGTTTGCCGTAACAGCAAACCCATCCTCCACCCTGCCCTCGATAACGGCATTGCCATCAATAACCGTTACTTTATTGGCGCGCATAGTAGCGCCAATACCGGAAACAAGGGTCTTTACTACTTTGTCTTTCCGGGAGATGACCTTTGCATGGTCAAAGGTCACTCCGGTTATCGTTACACCAAAGGCTTCGCTTTCCTTGGCATGACGGTACATTTTCGATGAATTTAATAATGTCTTTGTGGGAATACAGCCCTCATTGAGACAAGTGCCACCGAGGGCTCTTTTTTCAAACAGCGCTACCTTAAGACCAGCTTCAGCAGCGCGCTCGGCACACAGATAACCGCCGGGACCGCCGCCGATTACCAGTAAGTCGAAAAATTCCACAGGCATCTCCTTTTACTAATTTGACAGATTACTTAGACAGCAGAACAGTGAAGTTCTCCAGATTAAATGCCAGCTCCTTCTGGAACTTGGCAGCCGGCGTGCCATCCACAGCCCGGTGATCGTAGGTCAGGCTCAGACCCATTGCGGGGTACAGCTCGATACCGCCATCCGCGCCCTTGCGGACACGGTCGATGGTACCGCAGACACCCAAAATACCGGTCTGGGGAGGATTGATCACAGGCGTGAAGGACTCAACACCCATATTGCCCAGATTGGAGACAGTAAAGCTGCCGCCGGAGAGCTTATCGGGGCTGATGGCGCCGTCACGGCACTCAGCAGCCAGCTGCTTCACCGCTTGAGAGATCTCCAAAAGACTCATCTCGTCCGCGTGGAAGATGGTGGGGACCATCAGACCGCGGGGTGTGTCCACAGCCACGCCCAGATTGACGTGATTGAAAATACGGATGGAGTTGTCATCCAGCATATTGGCGTTCAGGTCGGGGTGGTTAAGCAGCGTCCGGGAAACGGCATAGAGCACGATGTCTCCCAGAGTAATGCCTGCGTACTCGCCACCGGCAGCCTTCAAAGCCTTCCGGTAGTTGAGGATCGCGGTAGCATCGAAGGAGGTATTGTGGGTCAGCTGGGCCATAGTGTGCAAGGAAGTGGTCATGGACTTGCTGATGGCGCGACGGATGCCGCTGAACTTCACATCCTTGTACTCCTCTGCGGCAGGTGCTGCGGCAGCAGCAGGTGCGGTAGCAGCAGCGTAAGCTGCGGGATTTTCCATGATCTTGCGGATGTCCCGCTCAATGATACGGCCATTGGGACCGGTACCGGTAGCAAATGCCACATTGACACCGGCGCTCTCAGCCAGCTTTGCTGCTCTGGGCGAGATGGGAGCGCTGACCTTGGCAGGCACAACGGGTGCAGCGGTAGGTGCAGCTTCAACTGCAGCAGGGGCAGCTTCAACCGCAACTTCTGCTACGGCAGGAGCAGCACCGGGCTTCAGGCAATCGGTGGGCTCACCATGAGGACCGACTGCACAGACATTTTCCATACAAGGCACTTCGTCGCCCTCTTCAAAGAAGATCGCCAGCAGCTCGCCTTCTGCAGTGGACTCGCACTCGAAGGAAGCCTTGTCGGTCTCATAAGTAAAGAGGATGTCACCGATCTTAATGGGATCGCCGACCTTCTTGAGCCACTCGCCGATGATGCAGCTCTCTACGGTAATACCGGCCTTGGGCATAATGACTGCGCTTGCCTTGGTGTTGCAGGCAGCAGGTGCAGCGGCTGCAGGGGCAGCAGCGGCAGTGGCGGGTGCGGCGGCCTCAGCAGGGGCAGCGGAGCCACCCTTGAGGGCGGAGCAGTCCTCACCGGGATTACCCACGGCGCAGACATTCACGAGGCAGGGCACTTCGTCACCTTCCTCAAAGAAGATCTCCAGAAGGGTGCCCTCTGCGGTGGATTCACATTCAAAACTTGCTTTGTCCGTCTCGTAGGTAAACAGAACATCGCCGATCTTAACGGGATCGCCGACTTTCTTTACCCACTCGCCGATGATACAGCTCTCGACGGTGATGCCCGCTTTGGGCATAATTACTGCGTTTGCCAAAATAGTTCCTCCTTATGGTCATAGTTTTTGTTATAGCCTGTTAATTGTAACACGATTTAACAATTTCGTCAACTGGTAATTGTAAATTACAAGTTACAAGTTACAAATTATAAATTATAATGCACCGCCAAAAGCGCGTGTCATTCTGAGCGGAGGGCGGTAGCCCGGAGTCGAAGAATCTACGCATTAATGTTTTTGCTGTGCAGACCTTCGGTGCGAAGATCCTTCGACTCCCCTTCGACTTTGCTTAGGGTTGCTCAGGATGACAGCGGGGAACAGAGGATTGTACCGGGAGATTGCCACGGCTCTGCGAGCCTCGCAATGACAACAAAAATTGACAATGGATAATTGACAATTGTGGTGTCCGCAAGCGGACGGATTCAAATCATCGCGGAGCGATACCATAATTTTCAATTATCAATTCTCAATTATCAATCATAACCACCGGCCGTGCCGGTGGTATGCACAGGCCCCCTTAGGGCCTACAACCTGCCGAGCCTATAGGCTCATCGAATTCTCTTTCGCTTGCGTGTTTTGCCCCACCACCGCAAATGCGGTAATTAGCGCACCGAAGGCTCCCTTGTGTAAAGGGAGCTGTCAGCCGATCAGGCTGACTGAGGGATTGACACTATGAGAACAACCCCTCCGCCCAGTGTGCGCACTGGGCACCTCCCCTTACACAGGGGAGGCTTGCCGCTGCGGCGGGACTGGGCATAGCTAAAGCTTTTTAGAACCACCAGCCGTGCTGGTGGTTTTCTATAAGCAATTAAAAAAGCCGCTCGATGAGCGGCTTTTTATAGGATCTTTACGCCGGCGTTTTTGGCAAGCTCACCGAAAACGGCAGGGACAGTGCCATTGGTGACCATATAGTCCACATCGTCCAGCGTAGCAAAGGTATAGGGCATCAGGCGGTTGAATTTTTCCACACCACCCATCACCACGCTGGTATGGGCCTTCTTGATAGCCAGCCGCTTTACCATCGCGTCTGCTTCGGTGCCGCAGGTAAAGCCCGCTTCGGCGCTACAGCCGGAAACACCGATAAATGCCATATCAATATTGACCTTCTCCATCATTTCCAGTGTATTATATCCGGAGACCGCAAGGCTTTTATGGTTCACAAGACCGCAGCACAGGGTGACCGTGGGGTTATGAAGGCGGCAAAGCTCAATGGCGATGCTGGGACCGGTGGTAATGATATTCAGGTGCATATCCGGCAGATTCCGGGCAAGGGTCAGATTGGTGGTGCTGGCATCCAAAAAAATAGAGGTGTGGGGCACGAGCAGGCTCATGGCCTTTTCCGCGATCACCAGCTTCTCCGAATTGTTTTCCCGCATACGCACCGTAAATTCCGGATCACCTGCGTGGCGCACGGACTTGGCACCGCCCCGGAATTTCACCAGGACCCCCTTCCCTTCCAACAGGTCAAGATCCCGATGGATGGTCATAAGCGAAACCTCCGGATGCAGCGCCTGCAGCTCACGGATGGTCGCAACACCGTTTTTTTCTATATATTCCTTGATGCGCTCCTGACGAATGTTCAAAATCTTCGTCCCCCGTTTCGTTTTTAACATTTATCATCACATAATATAACATTTATATCATCCTTTTGTCAACCTCTATTTTTATTTTCAGGAAAACGGAGCAAAAACACAGTTTTTCACCAGAAATACAGTTGCTTTTTTCTGTGGTCTTCGTTATAATGGATAGGCAAAGCTATGTTTAACAGAACATTTTTTAACATTCTGAAAAAAGGAGCGTCATAAATAATGATCATTACGCAGAAGAAACCCATAGAAGAAGTTATGGCTATGGTGGGCGATGCCAAGACCGTTGCCATCGTTGGCTGCGGCAGCTGTGCTACTGCCTGCCAGACCGGCGGTGAGCCCCAGATCGCAGAGCTGACCGCCATTTTGGAGGCTGCCGGTAAGAAGGTCGTCGCCACCACCGTGTGCGACTACTGCTGCATGAACTTGGGTGTTAAGACCAAGATGAAGGCCATCAATGCCGCAAATCCCGACTGTGTCATCTGCATGAGCTGCGGTGACGGTGTCCAGTGTGTTGCCAAGAACGCAGGCACTGCCCCCGTCTATCCCTCCAATGACACCATGTACTTAGGCGAGGCTGTCCGCTTTGGCGTTTGGGAAGAGGCCTGCCGTTTCTGCGGTCAGTGTGTGCTGGGTCAGACCGGCGCGATTTGCCCCATTACCCAGTGCGCCAAGAGCCTTGTTAACGGACCCTGCGGCGGTCAGAAGAACGGCAAGTGCGAGGTCAATCCTGAGAATGACTGTGCCTGGATCAAGATCTACGAGCGCTTGCAGGCAACGAATCAGCTGGATAAGCTGATGCAGACCCGGGAAGATAAGGGCTATGAGAAGGTCGCATATCCCAGAACAATCAGCTTGAGGGGGAAGAAATAATGAGTGTATTGAAGGAAGTACTGGAAGCCGGTAAATTTGGCGTTACCGCCGAAATGGCACCTCCCAAAGGTTATGATTTTACCGAGCAGATGGAGGCCGCAGAGGTTCTCCGCGGCAAGGTCCACGCTGTCAATGTGACCGATATGCAGTCTGCCTGCCTGAAGGCAACGGGTCTGGGTCTTTGCATTAAGCTCAAGCAGGCAGGCTTAGAGCCTATTTTGCAGATGACAGGCCGTGACCGCAACCGTATGGCACTGATGGGCGACGCTCTGGCTGCTGCCGGTTTTGGTATCGACACCATGCTGGCGCTGACCGGTGACCACCCTGTGGTGGGCGACTGCAAGAACACCAAGCCCGTTTACGATCTGGACTCCGTGGGCATCCTGAAGATGCTCTCCAAGATGGAAGAGACGAACTGCGACTGCGGCGGCAACGAGATCATCGGCGGTGCACCCAAGTTCTACAAGGGCGCTGCTGTCACTCCCCTGTATGAGCCTATGTTCCTGCAGATCAACAAGCTGCGCCAAAAGGTAGAGGCTGGCGCAATGTATGTCCAGACCCAGGGTATCTTCGATCTGGATGTGCTGAAGCGGTTCCTGGAAATGGTAGATAAAGCCGGCATCAAGGTACATATTATGGCAGGCATTATTCCCCTCAAGGGTGCAGGCGGTGCCAAGTATATGAACGAGAATGTGCCCGGTATCGCTGTTCCGCAGGAAATGATCGACCGCCTCGCCGCTGCTGCCGCAGAGGGCAAGGAAAAGGGCATCAAGGGTCTGCCCGCAAAGCTGGGTATGGAAATGGCTGCGGAAATGATCGCCAAGATCAAGGACGAAAAGCTGTGCGACGGTGTCCATGTGATGGCCATCGGCGCAGAGAAGAATGTTCCCACCATTCTGGATTTGGCTGGCATCAATATTTGATAACAAAACCCTCTCCGTGTGGAGAGGGTTTTGTTATCAGTGAAGAGTGAATAGTGAAAAGTGAAGAGTTGAGGTGTCCGCATTTTAATATGCACCATCGGGAGAGGTTGTAGGGGCGAGCATCGCTCGTCCGTGCCGCAGAAGTAAAATATTACAAACCCGTAACCTTTTCGGACGACCAATGGTCGCCCCTACCCCTGCTCACGATAATGCGCCGTAGGGAACGGATTTATCCGTTCCATTTGTGGAATGCATAAATGCATTCCCTACACCCATTTTCGATGGTGCAGATTAAAATCATCGCGGAGCGATACCATAATTATCAATTGTCAATTATCAATTCTCAATTAAAAAGCCGCCTATGGGCGGCTTTTTCTTATAGCTCGATCTGGGCGATGACAGCTTTCAGCTTGTCGGCGCTCAGCTTCAGCTTTTCGTTTTCCTCGGGGGTGAGCTTATTCATAATTCTGCCGCGGACACCGCTGCGGTCAACCAGGTGCAATGTGGAGATACACACATCGTCGATGCCGTATTCCCCGTGCATCATAGTGGACACGGTCATCGCTGTGCCTGCATCGGCAAAGATGGCTTTGCAGATATGGCACACGGACATTGCCACCGCATAGAAGGTAGCACCCTTATTTTCGATGATCATCGCGCCGGACTTCTTTACAAACTGCTCCACTTCCTCATAGTCATTATCCCAATGGATGCGGTCCTTATCGGGAGAGCTGTCCTTATAGGCGTCGATGTGGTTGTTGGCAATATGGACCAAGGACCAGGGCACAAAGGAGCTGTCGCCGTGCTCACCGTAAACGTGGGCGTGGACATTCTTGGGGCTGATGCAGAAGCGGCGGGCAAGCTCCGACTGGAGGCGGCTGGTATCCAAAATGGTGCCGCTGCCCATGATCTGCCGCTCCGGAAGGCCGGAGACCTTAGTAAAGACATAGGTCAGAATGTCTACAGGATTGGATACGATGACATAAATGGCATTGGGGGCAACGGGAACCACATTCTTTGCCACATCCTTAAGGATATTCACGTTAGTCTGGGCAAGATCCAGTCGGCTCATACCGGGACGACGGGCAACACCGCAGGTGATGACCACGATATCCGAGCCTGCCACATCCGCATATTCACCGGGGCGTACGATGGCAGGAGACACAAAGGGCGCTGCCTGATAAATGTCCAGTGCTTCGCCAATCGCCTTTTTTCGGTTGATATCCACCAAAACGATCTCCGATGCCACACCCTGAAGCATAAGGTCGTTGGCTACAGTCGCACCAACACTGCCGGCACCGATCACGCTGATTTTACTCATAAAAAATTCCTCCTTGATTCACGCTAACATTATCGATACTATTATATCGTTTTGCTTTTGTTTGTCAACCGGAAAACCCTTATTTTCTGCGAATATTTTATGGCACTATAAGCCTGCTGTTATAGAACATTCCGGGGTATAACACATATGTAATAATTGACATTGCAAAAAAAGAATGTTACCATAAGGAAAACGGAGGTGGTCCTATGCCCGAACTATTCGGTCATCGTCAGATTATTTATACGATTTATAAAGAGCAAAGCTTTTCCAAGGCAGCCCAGAAGCTGTTTATGGCACAGCCGTCCCTGAGCCTGCTGGTAAAAAAGTTAGAGAACCAGCTTGGCGTTCCCCTTTTCGACCGTAGCTGCAAGCCCATCCGCCTGACGGAGGCCGGAAAGGAATATATCCGGGCTGTGGAAACGATCCGGCAGACAGAGGCGGATTTTATGAATTATCTCCAGTCTGCCCGGGCGCTGGAGGCAGGCACCCTGGGCATCGGCAGCAACCAGCTGCTGTCGTCTTTGGTGCTGCCAAAATATATTGCGGAATTTAACAGCAAATACCCCAACATCCAGCTAACGCTTATGGACGCTAACTCTACGACCCTGCAAAATGCCCTCAATGCAGGTGAACTGGATATGGTCATTGACAACCACATCTTGCCACCTGACCTTTTCGAGCAGGCACAGATCGAAGCGGAGCATCTTCTTTTGGCAGTGCCCTCTGCATTTCCGGAAAACGAGGCCCTTCGTTCCTATCAGCTCCGGTATGCGGATGTGCTTGCGGGACGGCATATTGGGATAAATGACGCTTTTCCCCTGGAAAAACTGCAAAAAATCCCCTTTATTCTGATGAATCGGGACAACGATACCCGGAAGGTCACGGACCGGATCTTCCAGGAGACCGGATTCTGTCCCACCGTGCTTTTCGAGCTGGATCGGCTGACTACCCTCTATTCCTATATTGAGCTGGGCGCAGCTGCTTCCATTGTCAGCGACACGCTGGTGCGCAATATGCCTCTATCTGACCCGGAGCGTATTTCGTTTTATCCCCTCAGCTCCAAAAATGCCGCCCGGGGTATTTACATCTCCTACAAAAAGAACAAGTACCACTCCCCTGCCATGCAGGCCTTTGCAGAAAGCCTCAGTAATCTGAAATGATAAAACTGCAGCACACCGCTTTTGGTGTGCTGCAGTTTATTATTTTGCGATGGCGCGCTGTACGAGCTTTACAAGCTCTACAACAGGGATGACCAAAACGGCAAGACCGATGGCGATGCCGTACTCCAAAATGCCGATGGGGGTAAAGCCGAAGGCATTTGCAAGGAAGGGCACCTCGATGACCAGGGTGGTCAGCAGCAGACTTCCCAGCATAGCCGCCCACAGGATCTTATTATGGGTGTGCAGGGAGAATACGCTCTTTCTCTGAGAGCGGAGGTTGAAGGAGTGGAAGATCTCACACATACTCATAGCTAAAAATGCCATCGTCATACCGTGACCGGACTCCCCTGCTGCCCGGAGGGTCTCAAACCAGCCTGTGCCAAACTCCATAGAGGCACCGATGAGATAAGCGACAATTGTAATCACGGTGACCAAAATGCCCTGATAGACCACATCCACGCCCAGTCCGCCGGAGAAGATGCCGTCCTTGGAATTTCGGGGCGGGCGGTTCATAGTGTCCGGCTCCGCCTCTTCCATACCCAGCGCCAATGCGGGGAAGCAGTCGGTAACAAGGTTGATAAACAGCAGGTGGACAGGATTCAGAAGCACAAAGCCCATCAGCGTTGCGCCAAAGACGCCCAGCACCTCACTCATATTGGACGCCAGCAGGAACTGGATGGCCTTTCGGATATTGTCATAGATCCGTCTGCCCTCGCCCACTGCGGAAACGATGGTAGCAAAGTTATCGTCTGCCAGCACCATATCGGCAACATTCTTCGTTACATCGGTGCCGGTAATGCCCATACCCACGCCAATGTCCGCAGACTTGATGGAGGGCGCGTCGTTGACACCGTCACCGGTCATAGCGGTGATGCAGCCATTTGCCTTCCACGCCTTAACGATCCGGGTCTTATGCTCCGGCTGTACACGGGCGTATACGCCGAATTTCCTCACAAACTCGCAGATCTCCTCGTCGGAGATGGCATCCAGCTCTGCGCCGGTGATGGCCTCAGAGGCATCGGTAATAATGCCCAGCTCTTTCGCGATGGCAACCGCGGTATCCTTATGGTCGCCGGTGATCATCACAGGACGGATGCCTGCGTTGCGGCATTCCTCAATAGCAGCCTTGACCTCGGGGCGAACCGGGTCGATCATACCGGTAAGTCCCAAGAAAATAAGCTCCTGCTCCAAATTTTCGGGGGTGTTGTCCTCGGGCTTCTTATCCCAATTTCGCTGAGCAGCCGCCAGTACCCGCAGCGCCCTGTCTGCCATCTGTTTGTTAGCCGCCATAATTTCGGCGATCTTCCTATCTGTCATAGGCTTCACTTCGCCATTTTCCAGATAGTACTTACAGCGAGCGAGCACCACATCAGGACCGCCCTTGGTGTACTGGATGAACTTGCCGTCCACAGCGTGCACAGTGGACATCATCTTTCTGCCGGAGTCGAAGGGAGCTTCGTCCACGCGGGGGGTCTTCTCTTCCAAGTCCTGCTTTTTGAGACCCAACTTGCAGGCGAAGTTTACAAGGGCGCACTCGGTGGGTTCCCCCTCTGCCTCGTCCTGCTCGTTGAGGTTTGCGTCGGAGCACAGCGCCATAGCGGTGGCAACGGTTTTTTCATCACCGAAGCATTCCACAACGGTCATCTTGTTTTGGGTCAGGGTGCCGGTCTTATCGGAGCAGATGATCTGGGTGCAGCCCAAGGTCTCCACAGCGGTGAGACGGCGAATGACGGCGTTGCGCTTGCTCATCTTGGTCACGCCGATGGAAAGCACCACAGTGACCACCGTCGCAAGTCCCTCGGGGATGGCGGCAACTGCCAAAGACACCGCTACCATAAAGGTCTCCAAAATGGCACTCAGGTGGAAATCCCCTGCCATCAGCAGATTAAAGGCGAAAATGAACACACAGATGCCCAGCACGATGAAGGAAAGGGTCTTGCCCAAGGCATCCAGCTTTTTCTGCAAGGGTGTTTCTTCGTCGCTTGCAGCAGCCAGCGCACCGGCGATCTTGCCCATCTCGGTGTCCATACCGGTCTCGGTGATCACTGCCTTACCACGGCCATAGACCACGGTAGAGCCCATATAGCACATATTCTTCCGGTCACCCAGAGGCACTTCCTCTGCGCCTGCGGTCAGATTCAGAGCATCGATCAGCTTGTTGACCGGCACGGATTCACCGGTCAGGGCAGCCTCTTCGATCTTTAGGCTGGCGTTTTCGATGATGCGACCGTCGGCAGGGACAGCATCGCCCGCCTCCAGCACCACAATGTCACCGGGCACCAGCTCAGCAGAATGGAGAACGATCTGCTTGCCGCCCCGGATCACCTTACAGGTGGCCGCCGTCATAGTTTGCAGGGCTTCGATGGCTGCCTCTGCCTTACTCTCCTGCACCACGCCCAAAATGGCATTGAGCAGCACAACGGCAACGATGATAATGACCTCTGCCCATTCGCTTTCCCCGGAGAGCATACCGGTGATGGCAGACACGGCAGCGGCTACCATCAGGATGATGAGCATCGGGTCTTTGAGCTGATTCAGAAACCGGCGCAGCAGCGAGGGCTTCTCCGCCTCCTTTAGCTTGTTGGGGCCGTACTGGGAAAGTCGCTTCTGCGCTTCCTCTGCAGAAAGACCTTGTGTAGTCACGCCCAGCTTGTCTAAAACCTGCTGGGTGGACAAGGTGTAGGTTTTCTCCATCCGAACAACACTCCTTGATTTCATAAATAAAAAAGACCTATGCACAGCGCTTCTGCGGTGCATAAGTCTCATTCTTACATAAACATTCCGAGCCACAAAGGCTGTATTGACGAAATGCTTCAGGCGGCACGCCGCCCGGAATTACTCCCTTATGTGTATTCAATAATAGCAATTCTTTCCAAAATTGTCAAGTAAAATCCGCAAGCGGTCTTATTTTTCCCACTTTGGGGAGAGAATATGCGAAATAAGTTGCAAATTATAAATTGCGCCATCGAAAACGGATGTCATTCTGAGCGGAGGGCGATAGCCCGGAGCCGAAGAATCCGTTTACTTTTTGGGGAGCGGATCCTTCGGCGCGGCTTCGCCTTGCTCAGGATGACAGAGCGGGACGGGTTCCCTGTCCCGCGGGAGGCGAAACGCCTCCCCTACAATTATCCATTATCAATTGCTTCGATCAATTTCCCCAAGACCGGCTCAAAGGCAGCGCCGTACCAATGGTTTTCGAGGGTCGCGGTGTAGCGGATACATTCCACGGTGTAGTCTGCGGCAATTTTGGCGGCCTGCGGTGCGGTCTTGCCCCGGGTATACGCGCCCACAAAGGCAGAGGCGTAAATATCCCCGGTACCGTGGCAGGAATTGGGCAGCATTTCGTGCTCATAATAACTCCGCTTCTCCCCTTCTGCAACCAAAACGCCCGTAAAGCCCTTGCGGTAGGAAACGCCGGTGAGCACGATATTTTTACAGCCCATTGTCTGCAGCTTTTCGATCAGGGTCTCGATATAGCTTTCGTCGTAGCTTTCCTTATATTCCGTACCGGTCAGGAAGCAGGCCTCGGTGATATTAGGCAGGATATAATCCGCTGCCGCGCAGAGTCTCCCCATCTCCCGGGCGTACTGCATATCGAAAATGGGATAGAGCTTGCCGTTATCTGCCATTGCCGGGTCTACGATCAGCTTGCCGCCCTTTTGGAGGGTGGCTTCCCGGATGGACAGCACATAGTCCACCTGACTGATGCTGCCAAGATAGCCGGTGTAGATGGCGGAAAACTGAATGTTCTCCTTTTTCCAATGGTCCCGGATGGCGGGCATATCGTCCGCCAGATCTCGGAAGGTAAAGCCGGTAAAGCCGGCAGTATGGGTGCTCAGCACCGCAGAGGGCAGTATGGATGCTTCCACACCGCAGGCGGACAGGATCGGCAGTGCCACTGTCAGAGAGCACTGGCCTACGCAGGAAATGTCCTGAATGGTGAGAATACGCTGATACATCAATTGTTTCCTCCATAGCTTACATCTTTATACTGGGGATGGCAGGTGAGGTTTACACCCAGCCGCTTAAAGGTCTTTTCATCCACAGGCGACAGGATCACAGAAGAATGGACCTGACAGCCCCGGAGCTTAGGAAGCTGCGCCATTGCCTGCTCCGCCCGGGGATCGCTGGCAGCGCAAATAGACAGGGCGATCAGCACCTCATCGGTATGGAGCCGGGGATTCCGGTTGCCGAAATGATCCACCTTCAAATGCTGGATGGGGTCGATGACCTCCGGCGCAATGAGATGCAGGTCGTCGGGGATGCCTGCCAGCGCCTTGAGGGCATTGAGCATCAGCGCCGCCGACGCGCCTAAAAGCTCGGAGGTCTTGCCGGTGATGATCCTGCCGTCGGGCAACTCTATGGCTGCCGCAGGCTTTCCGGTCTGCTCCGCCTTCTCCATTGCCGGAGCGATCACCCGCCGCTGGTCTGCGCTGACGGAGGCCTTACTCATCAGAAGCTCCAATTTCAGCACCTCGGCATCGGTGGCCTTGCCCTGCTTTTGCAGGCTCAGGATATCATAGTACCGGCGCAGGATCTCCTGCCGGGACGCCTCGCAGCACACCTCGTCGTCTGTAATGCACAGGCCCGCCATATTGACGCCCATATCCGTGGGAGATTTATAAGGACACTGATCCAAAATGCGGCTCAGCATTGCCACCAGCACCGGGAAGGCTTCCACATCCCGGTTATAGTTGACGGTGGTGCTGCCGTAGGCCTCCAAATGGAAGGGGTCTAACATATTCACATCGTTAAGGTCAGCCGTTGCCGCCTCATAGGCAAGATTTAACGGGTGATTCAGCGGCAGATTCCAAATGGGGAAGGTCTCAAATTTGGCGTACCCTGCGCTGACGCCCCGCTTATGCTCGTGGTAGAGTTGGGAAAGGCAGGTAGCCAGCTTGCCACTGCCCGGTCCCGGGGCGGTGACCACCACCAGCTCCCGGCTGGTCTCGATAAAATCGTTTCTGCCGTAGCCCTCGTCGCTGACGATATGGGAGATATTGTTTGGGTAGCCCTCGATCTCATAATGGTGGTAGACACGGATGCCCAAAGATTCCAGTCTGTCCTGAAAGGCCTTTGCCCGGATCTGTCCGTTATATCGGGTCAGCACCACAGAGGAGACATAGAGCCCCAGCTCCCGGAACACCCGGATCAGCCGGATCACATCCCGGTCGTAGGTAATACCCAGATCGCCCCGGACCTTGTTCTTCTCGATGTCGTCGGTGTTGATGGTGATGACGATCTCTACCTTTTCCTTGATCTGCAGCAGCATCCGCAGCTTACTGTCCGGCTGAAAGCCGGGAAGCACCCGGGCAGCGTGATTATCATCGTACAGCTTGCCGCCGAACTCCAGGTAGAGCTTACCGCCGAAAAAGTCGATTCGATCCTGAATGTGGGCAGATTGGGTCTGTATATATTTTTCGTTATCAAAGCCGATCATAGGACTCCCATCCTTCTTTTTATCATACCGAATTATTATACTCCCACCCTATCAAAAAATCAAGACCGCCTTAGGGCGGTCGCGATATTAATTTATCACGTTGCCGAGGGTGTCATACCAGCCGTCGCAGTAATGGCAGTTTAGAGGGACTGGAGCCCGTCCCCTACGGTGCTTTACGAGAGTCCCTACCGGGAGATTGCCACGGGCACGATGTGCCCTCGCAATGACGGTGGGTGTAATCACAAATTACAAGTTGCAGATTATAACGCACCGGCGAAAATAGGTGTAGAGAATACATTATGCATTCCTCGTTGCGGAACGGATAAATCCGTTCCCTACAATGGTATACGGCGGTACCGTAGGTGACGGGTTTCTGTCCCACGGGAGACGAAACGCCTCCCATATAGTTATCTATCAATTAAAAAGAGCGTGCTCTTTCGAACACGCTCTTTTGTCATTAATTCGGTCAATTACACCAGCTCGATGACTGCCATCTCAGCAGCATCGCCGCGGCGGGGGCCGGTCCGGGTCACTCTGGTGTAGCCGCCGTTACGGTCGGCATACTTGGGAGCAATCTCGTTAAACAGCTTGTGTGCCACGTCTTCTTTGGTGATAAAGGCCAGAGCTCTGCGGTAATTGGACAGGCCGCCCTTCTTGCCCAGGGTGATCATCTTCTCCACCACGGGCTGGACTTCCTTAGCGCGGCAGAAGGTGGTCTCGATCTTGCCGTTGGCCAGCAGATCGGTGACCTGCTGACGCAGCAGAGCTTTTCTCTGTGTGCTGGTCTTGCCCAGCTTACGAGTACCAAACATCGTACGTTTCCTCCTCTATACAGATTAACTGTGACTGTTAGAATCCTCGCTGGCCAGGGACA
>SVLR01000027.1 GCA_015067785.1 Oscillospiraceae bacterium | reverse complement strand
TGTTTTCCCAAGGTCCGTGGACACCTTGGCAGATGTTCAGTATGGGCATTATCGGCTTCTTGGCAGGCGTCCTGTTCCGCAAGGGCTTGCTCCGCAGAAACCGCGGCAGCCTTGCCGCCTTTGGCGCGTTTGCGGCAGTGGTGATCTACGGTGGTATTATGAACCCCGCTTCTGCGCTGATGTATAATGCCCAGTCTGTAAACTGGAATATGATTCTCGGCTACTATGTGACGGGACTCCCTGTTGACTTGGTACACGCCGCCGCAACGGTAGTTTTCCTTTTGCTGATTGCCGAACCAATGCTGGAAAATCTGGATCGTATTAAAGTCAAATACGGCTTGGTTGAATGATCTTTTTTGCGTACCTGCTATGCGGACATATTTTCCCTTATTTTTTCCCTTATCGGGGTGGTAAGGGGCGGTTAATGGTGGTTAAAAATGGCATATAAATGTTCTAAATTACACGGTATTTTGTGTTAGATGGTTAACTTTTGTTAAAAAAAGCAAGCAAACACCCGAATTCAAATCCCTCTCACTCCGCCACGAACATTCCCCGGAATCGTTTTGATTCCGGGGTTTTTCGTATATATTTGCGTGTTTTACTATAAAAAAGTTCCTTTGTTAACGGTGTAATTGTTAAATGTTGTTTTTATATTTGAAAGCCATATGCCTCCACCTATAAGAAGGAAAGCAATAAAATACTGTATCTTCCATATATCTTCGCCCAGAATCAGCGCTCCGAAAATGCAGGCAAATACAGGTTCGGCAAACTTGATGATAAACAGTTTTGACAGTTCACCATTTTTGACAATCCCAAACCATATACAATAGCTGACGATGGATGCGGTGCAGATATATGCCATGATCAAAAGCTCCGCGTTAAGAGAGAAATGCACTCTTCCACCTGTAGAAACGCCTATAACAAGAAGTACGACACCACCGAAAAGCTGAGAGATTCCTGTGAAGGTAATGGGAGAAACCTTTTCAAACACTTTTTTGCTGATGACGTTGGAAAAGACTGTACAAAAGGAGGCGCAGAGGATCAACAGGTCTCCTACCGAAAAAGAAACTCCCTCAGAGCTGATATTCAGCGTGATAATTCCGAGAAAGCCGACCGCAGCGGCAAGAATCTTTTTAACGGTTGGATGATCCTCTTTGATAAAGAGAAAGGAAAAACAGACGTAAAAGAGTGCGCCGACTTGTTTGATAAGGGCGGTCTTCGAGCTATCGGTCAGTTCAAGTCCAGTATAGGTAAATCCGTAATGCAGAACAATAGCAAACACGCCAGAAAGCAAGATCGGAAGGATGGAATGCTTGACGGGACGGTAAGCAGCATGATCCTTGATAGCAGCAAAGGCACAAATGGCACTGCCACAAATCACAAAACGGATTCCCGCAAACAAGAGAATGTCGGCGGTACTTTCAACTGCATATTTCAGAAAACCGAGTTTGACCATAGGGAAAAGCGATCCCCACAGGAGCATTGTCAAAAGAGCCAGCCAGAGGGTTTTGTTTTTACGCATCGCATACATTCAAAACAACCTTTCCCACATTTTCGCTACGCTCCAGAATGGTGTGCGCCGCCTCTGCCTCGGTAATGGGCAAAACACGGTATATCGACGGCTTGATCATTCCGCTTTCGATCTTCGGCCATACATTCTTGACCAATTCAGAAAGGATGTATGCTTTAAATTCCGGTGTGCGGTTACGGAGCATACTGCCTACCAGGTGCAGACCTTTTGTCAAAAGCGGGCGGAGCTTTACCGTGGTCTCAATACCTGCCAGAGTAGAAATAACAATCCAATAACCGCCGCGTGCCATATAAGGAAGACTCTTTCCAAGGGTCTCACCGGAAAGGCAATCCATTGAGACACTCACGGGCGTTCCGTTTTCTTCTTCAGTTTTCAGTATTTCCTCAACACATTGCGTAGTTGAATTAATGATAACATCTGCACCCAAGGGCTTGATTTTCTCTGCAATCTCGTCCGACAGCACCGATGTAATCACACGGGCGCCAAAGGCTTTCGCCATTGGAATGGCAACCGATGCAAGTCCGCTGGCACCGGCAGGAACAAAAGCAGTCTGTCCCGCTTCCAGATGACCTTCGATAAACAGATTCAAATAAGAGGTTGCATACGCCTCGGGAAGTGCCGCCGCCTCCACCATAGAAAGTCCCTTGGGAATCGGCAGCAGCATATCATACTTGACAGCCACATATTCGGCATAGCCGCCACCGCCGAGCAATGCACAAACCTGATCGCCAATCTTCCAATTGGTTACCGCACTGCCAACTTTTTCGATCACTCCGGCAACCTCAAGCCCCATCCACTCAGGGCAGCCAGGGGGAGAAGGGTATTTTCCTTGCCGCTGCAGCAGGTCTGCGCGGTTAAGAGCTGCCGCGTGAATTTTAACAAGGACCTCGTCTTCCTTGATAACAGGATCGGCAACCTCCGACCAAACGAGATTTTTATTTTCATCAATAAGAATTGCTTTCATATCAGTCAGTTCCTTTCATAGACAGCGATCTTCCCCCATCACAGATGTAGGTTTGACCGGTAATAAATCTTGCTTTATGGGAAACCAAGAATTCTACCAGATTCGCAATATCCTCTGCCGTACATTTTTCTCCCAAAAGATTTGTTTCGTAAGCATAAGCACGTCCCTCAGGGGTGGAAACATCCACTTCAGGACGACACACAACACCAGGAGCTACGGAATTGACGTTGATTTTATAGGGACCAAGCTCTTTCGCCAGTGCTTTGGTCAACGAAATTACACCGTCCTTGGATGCTGCATAATCCACTGCACCTTTCAGTCCGTTAAGCCCTACCGCAGAGGCGAAATTGATAATTTTTCCACCTTCGCCCTGCTTCATCATCACTCTTGCTGCTGCACGGCTTGTGTAAAATGCGCCGTACAGATTAACCTTCAATACTTTGTCGATTATATAATCTTCTTGGTCTACCAGAAGAGCATTTTTTGCTTTTGGACCTGCAATTCTTGCACTGCCTCCAGCAATATGTACCATAATATCAAGACGTCCGTATTTTTCCACTGTTTCATTTACCGCAGCATCAACATCTGCAGAATCAGTAACATCCAAAACACCGCCAAAAGCCTCACCGCCAAGCAATTGGATACTTTCCACCGTAGCGCGAACAGTGTCTTCGTTAATATCGCAGACAGCAATTGCAATTCCATTTTTTGCAAGAACGCGTGCTGTTTCGCTTCCGAGATATCCTCCTGCGCCGGTAATAAAAGCAACCTTTTTTATTATGTATACAACCTTTCCATAGTTTTAATTTCTGTAAACGACTTGACCGTTAGATATTGTTAAAACACAGCGGTAGCCTTCAGAATTTCGGATATGATTCCCGGCATGATCCGTTAAATCAAAGCCTTCATCCGTGTAATCAAATACTGCTATATCGGCACATCTGCCTACGCGCAAATAACCCCATTCCTGTTCTTTTCCAAGCGCCTTTGCCGGATTCGACGTGGCAGCTCGGAAAATATCTTCTTCACGCATACCAAGTGTTTTTGCGATGTTCATGCACATGGTCATACCGTATCTGCCGCCTCGCTTATATGCACTGGCCTTTGTTATATCCGTACTGATTGTATCGGGCAAACAGCCTGCATCTATTGCTCTTTTTAGCACTCCGAAATCGGTGTGAACGTGTCCTGCCATACCAACATCCAGAATAACACCCTTTTGCCGCGCTTTACGATACGCTGCATAATCATTCACATCAATTGTGTTGTTGCCGCCGTGATATATGTGGGTAAGAATATCACCCTTGCTTAAGGTATTAACGATCTCCTCCATTGAGGTCGGCGAATTGCTGCTGTGTACCATAACCTTCATTTTTCTTACACGGGCAAATTCGCATATTTCGCGCAATGGCTTTATGCTTTTAAGACCTCCATTTGTTGTATCAAAAAAGACCTTTATTCCAATACATTTTTCTCCGAAAATATTCAGCATTTTCTCGGTTATACCAAAATCTGCGGTATCATCACTAATTGTGCAGACAGCAAAAACGAGAGTTTTCACAGCAAAGGAATCAAGAATTTCTTGGTTACCCTTAATGGCTGATGCTGCGACAGCAGCTGTGACGCCAAAAGGAAGACACACTGCGTCTATCGGTATACCATAATCATCGGAGGTTATATGCTTCATATGCGTATGCATGTCCACCAAACCTGCTGATACAATCTTTCCCTTTGCATCATAAACAAAATCAGCTTGCTCCAAAAGGTCAGATCCTATTTTCACAATCTGATTTCCATCTGTTAATACATCTGCGAATGTAAAGCGTTCTCCGTCAAAAATGCTTCCACCTTTTATAAGTATGTTTGCCATATCAATTCTCTCCCACAACTCTGCAAAGGGTTCTTTGCACTGCCAGTTCGTGTTCGTAAGAATAGGGATTTGCTTTCTCTCCGACGTTGGATCGATAAAAATCTTTTATCATCTCGTCATATCGGGAAAGAGTCGGCATGTCCACTTCTAAAAGTCTTGCCGTTTGAACGGCTGTGAAAATTATTTGTTTCGATTTCATACCCAAGATAAATCTCCTGTGATTCTTTAACGATGACTCGGTCCCAAGGTTCTTCCACCGTCCACGACGATATTTTCACCAGTGATATAATCTTGATGTGCCAGGAACAGAACAGTATCCGCGATATCCTTCGGTGTGCCGGATCTGCCGTTTTCGCCAAGATGCGTCATATGGTCTCTCTTTTCTCCGTTACGTTCGATCGCTCCGGGAGAAATGCAATTGATGCAAATATCAAATTCTCCGACCTCCAAAGCAAGCGCCTTTGTCATGCCGATCATGCCTGCCTTTGCGGCCGCATAATCAACCCGATCGTACAAACCGCAAATGGCGGCGATGGAAGACATATTGATGATCTTTCCGTATCTTTGGGCGATCATTGAGGGCAGAACGGCTTGCACGCAATGCATTGCCCCCTTCAAATTCGTGTCGATCACAAAATCCAAAGTGGATTGCTCCGCATCCACAAAGCGTGTCAGCTTATTTAGCAATCCCGCGCTTCCGCCTGCATTGTTTACCAAATAGTCCACCTTACCAAAGCGTTCTATAGCTTCGGCAACGTAAGCGAATATTCTTTCACGGTCGCGCACATCACATACAGCTGGCATGGCTTCCACACCAAGCGTAAGAATTTCATTAACGGTTTCTTTCGCATATTCCTCATTGTAATCACACACGATTACGTTTGCTCCGTTGCGTGCAAAAGAAAGTGCGATTTCTTTACCAATATTTTTGCCGGCACCGGTTACCATTGCCGTACGTCCCTCAAATAATTTCATTTTCCATTAATCTCCCATGATCTTTTTCATATTCTCCACAATGGACGCTGCTGTGCGCAGATCAATTTGTTCCATGGTGCTGGCCTCGTTGTAATGATCCACACAGAAAGCAATTTTTCCGCCGAGCAGTGGATTGATGATACGGGAGAGTGTGCCTGCACTGCCGTTGGTGTGGTAAGACACAGGGGTCTTTACCTCCTTTTTGAGCAGGAGCATTGCGCGAATGCACTCTGCAAGATCATCCTCGGTTTCTGCTTTTGTCACAATCTTAATGATATCGGGATTCCGTTTTTCCAGAAACTGTGCCAACTCTACCACCTGCGTGCTGTTCATAGGAATCCCCGGGTGGCAGGAAAGAAGCACTTCCGCACCCATTGCATGCACCTTGTCGATAAGTTCACATTGCTTGGAGATGATCGCTTCGTCGGTTACGATCTCTTTGGGATTCCCTTTGGTGAAGGAATACCGGTCCTCGCCGCAAAAGTTGCTCTTTGACGGCAGATGAAAGGTATAACCCTGCATATCGACACCTGCAGCACCAGCTCCTACCGCACGCAAAAGACTTTTTGCACGTTCCTCCTCGGAAAAATCCGCGCTTTCCCAAGTGTAGGTGCTGTTGTAATTCAGTGCTAACACAGGAAGCTTGGTTGAAGTTATGATATTTTTCAAGCTTTCTACATCAGTTGCCTCAAGACAGGATAAATGCAGGTCGATCATCGTTGCCCCGTCATACATACAGTTCATGATCTCCGCTATTGCACCACGAACGTTTTTTTCTCTTACCACTCCCGCAAGAGCAGGAGCAGCCAACTGTGATAATTTTTGTTTCATAATTTCACCTCCGAGAACAGTATAGCACCAACATATGCCCCAGCAAATATCAAATGTGCTACAGTTTAACAAATTTGATACAAAATATATTGATTATTCTGGGACTTATGTTATAATGTTCCTATATATTTGGGAGGCTTTCGAAAATATGAATAGTTGTGATTTATCAGATTTGGTAATAACAAAGGTGTATTCTGCATCAACCTTGTACACTCCCGAAAACACAAAACTAAAAAGAAACGACCGCCAGCAATGGGCAGTCGTTATCAAGTACGAGGGAGAGACGGTATACACATCAAATGGGAAACAATTTTTGTCGGATCTGAATCATATGGTTCTCTTACCGAAAGGTTGTTCTTATGATTGGCAGTGTACAATATCGGGGCATTTTTCCATTATTGAGTTTGAATGTGAGCAAGTTTTTAGCGAGCCTCTCTCATTCCCCGTTAAGAATAGTGAAAAGATACTAAAAATGTTTAAGGATCTGGAATACAAACGAAACTTAAAAAAGCCAATGGTAGAGATCGAAAGCATCCGGGATACTTATTCAATCCTGTTATCGCTTGAGCAAACCGAGTCTGAACCATATTTCCCCGGCGAAAAGCGGCAAAAAATCGCGCCCGCTATAGAATACATTTCTCAAAACTATCATAAAAGTATCACAAACGATGCCCTTGCTGCACGTACGGGACTTTCAACCGTATATTTTCGAAAATTGTTTACGGGTGCAATGGGCGTATCCCCCATTACCTACGTACATCAATTCCGTATCGAGAAGGCTAAGGAAATGCTAAAGAGTGACTATGGTACGCTTTCTGATATCGCACAATCTTTGGGTTATCCCAGCCTTTATGACTTTTCAAGAGCTTTCAAAAAATATACGGGTGTTGCACCATCAAAATATGAGAGCAAATAAGTCAACTTTTCTGCTTAGGTAAAAATATGACATTTATGTCGCAATGACTATTATTGCGCCAAGTTCATGTTTAAATTTACACTATGGTTTTGTAGAGTATAATTTAGATCGTTATTGTTTGGCTTTTGGGTACCTGCTATGTGGCGATATTTTCCCTTATTTTTTCCCTTACAGGGATAGAAAGCGATGGTTAATGGCGGTTAAAAATGGTATATAAATGTTCTAAATTACATGGTATTTGGTGTTAGATGGTTAACTTTTGTTAAGAAAAGCAAGCAAACACCCGAATTCAAATCCCTCTCACTCCGCCAATAAAAAGACCACCCATCGGGTGGTCTTTTTATTGGCATTGGTATTTATGTGAGAGGGATTTGAAAGGCCGGCCTTGCCGCAGGCAAGGTAACCAAGTGTCCGGTGGACATTTGGTTAGGCCGTGGGAAAATCCCATAATCGACGGATGCGTCCGGTAGGATGCGGACGGAGATTATGTATGTTGAATAAGCAAGAAGTGCAAACAAATCCCTCAACCTGTGACAAAAACACCGCAGACGAAAATCTGCGGTGTTTTATTAGCCCGGAAAAATATTGGTGATCCACA
This sequence comes from Oscillospiraceae bacterium, assembly GCA_015067785.1. Taxonomy (GTDB): domain Bacteria; phylum Bacillota; class Clostridia; order Oscillospirales; family Oscillospiraceae; genus Faecousia. Next base: position 21,465 of record SVLR01000027.1, on the reverse strand, counting down.
GCAGCAAGGGTAGCACAAGGGAAAACAGACTGACCAGCCACGGCCACAGTACTTTCTTTGAAAGGAACATGGTAAGCAGGCAAACCGCCGTGATAAGCAGCGGTGCAAAGACTGCCACATTTCGCTCGATCATCACGGCATATTCTCCGTTTGCCTGCAGGTTGATGCCCACAAACTCCGGCAGCCGCGCCATATTCTGAAATGCCAGCTTGATGGCAGCCGCCACGATAGGCACTGCCAGCAAAATACTGCGAAGCCGATAAATCCACTGCCAAGCATCCGGAAGAAAATCAACAGCCCTTTGGAGCCATTCCGGCTTCGCCCGCTTTGGGGCAACCCTTTTCTTTTCCATAAAGCTACACACCCTTTCCAAGTATCTCAATCATAGCACAACTTCATTTTATATGCAAGGACGATTTTATTGTCCCGTTTATTGGACATTTCCTCTTTTACAATTAGGGCAGAAAACAAAATCAAAGGAGGAACCCCTATGCTTACAACCGCTATCTGTCACTATCTTGACCGACCTGTATCTTCCTGCCCCAATGCGGCTACCCGCCGTCAGGTCCTTGCAAAGCTTATCGACCACCTGCTGATCCTTGCCATCTGCGCCGGGGTCGCCGCCTGCGCCGTATTCCTTACGGTTTTCTTTTGATGTCTTATACACGCTTCAGGCCCATGCTGTCTACAAGATAGCAGGCTTTGATCTTCCCCTGCTCTGTTTCGATCACGCCTGCGCTGCCGCCAAAGGAGCCGCAGGCACCGGGATTGAGCACCCACATCCCATCCGGCAAGCACCGGCATTCCGGGGTGTGAGTATGTCCGTAAAGGGCAGCAGCTGCATTATTTCTTGCAGCATCCGCTATTAGCAAGCCGGTGGTAATTTTTACATTATGCCGATGCCCGTGGGTCATAAAAAGCCGGACACCGCATATATCATAGCAAAGGATTTCCGGTGCAGGACGAAGCAGCCGGTACCGATCGCAATTGCCCGGCACAGCGTGGAAAGGGATGTGGGGAAACTCTGCCTCAACAGTCTGTCCGTCGTCGTAATAGTCGCCCAAGTGGACGATCGCATCCGGGCGCACCTTCTCAACGCAATGCCGCATAAAGCTCAGTCCCGCATGGGAATCGGAAAAAACCAATATTTTCGCCATTGCACCATTCCCTCCCTAAGTGCATATAGTAGTTACAAACAGCTTGCATAGCCTAATGTATTATAGCAGGCATTTTGACGGGAGGCAATAAAATGGATAAAAAATCTCAGGAATTTTCTGTGCAGGAGGCAAAGCGGCTTGCAGGTACCCCTGCAGGAAAACAACTGGCGCAGCTTTTGCAGCAGACAGACCCGCGGGCGCTGAGTGATGTGCTCTCCAAGGCAAAGCAAGGAGACTATCAGGATGCCGCGGCGCAGCTCCAGCAGCTATTATCCTCCCCCCAAGCCCAAGCGCTGCTAAAAGAGCTGGAGAAATAAAAATGGCAGGTTTGGAAGAGCAGCTCAACGCTGTACTGAGCAACCCCCAGATGATGCAGCAGATCATGGCGATGGCGCAGAATTTCTCCCCGCCGCCCCAGGAAAGTCCGCCGCCTCCCGCTCCGCCGCCGCAGCAGGAAGCAAATCCCCTCGTCTTTGACCCGGCAATGCTGCAAAAGCTTTCGGGACTGATGGGCTCCGGCGGTGTGGACAAAAACCAGCAGCATCTGCTTCGGGCACTTGGTCCCTACATAAGCCAAAGCCGTGTGGCAAAACTGGAAAAGGCGATGCAGGCGGCAAAAATGGCAAGGCTTGCCACTAAGCTTCTCGGTGATCCCAAGTAAGGCAGGTGAAAGGATGTATAACCGTTATATCCCGCAAAATGACGGCTCATACCGTCGGGAGCAAATGCCCGACCCTGCCCGAAAGCAGAATCCGCCACCGCAAGCGCCTCCTTGTCCGCCCACAAAGGAGATCGCCGGTATCGGATCTTTTCTGCGGCAGCTTCTGCCGCAAAACTTCGATACCGGTGACTTGTTTATCATCCTCTTGCTGCTTCTGATGGCAGGAGACAGCGAGGAGGAAAAAGGAAATGCGCTGCTGACGCTGGCATTCTACCTCTTTATGTGAAAGCTCCGCAAAGCGTGTGCTTTGCGGAGCTACTTTTATTTGCCTAATTCTACATGACCGATCAAAATTTTGTTATATGCCACATCGATCGGGGCACTCTTCTTAAGGCTATCCAGATAGGTCTTGCTGGCTTCCATTCTCAGATCATAGTCTGCAAAGACGTGCCATTCGGTGTCGCTGCCTACAAAGAACATAATATGGTAGCCATAGGTGGACTTCACAAGACCGGTGTCACCGTACTCGTGGGTATCAAAACACCAGCTCTCAAATTCCTCGACCATTTGCCCGCGGACAACCTGGGGATAAAGACCGCCGTCTTCCTTAGAGCCGGTATCCTCGGTGTTCTCCTTTGCAAGGGCTGCAAAAGCCTCTTCGTCGATCTTTCCACCTTTGAGATATTCATTTAGCAGCTTCTCCGCCTTATCCTTGCAGGTCGCCCAGGCTGCATCTGTATAGACATCTTTTCCGTTTTCATCCTTTGTGGCCACAGGGCTGATCAGAATATGGCGCACGCTTGTGCTGTAGGTTTCGTCTGCATCCACAAAGAACATGATATGGTAGCCGTAGGAGGTCTTAACAAGCCCGGTATCTCCATATTTCCGTGCATTGTCAAAGCTCCAGGTCTCAAACTCCTCCACCATTTCCCCGCGGGTAAAGTCAGCGTAAAGACCGCCGTTTGTCTTAGATCCGGTATCCTCGGTCTTTTCCTTTGCCAATGCTGCGAAGGCATCCTCGTCGATCTTGCCTGCCTTCAAATAGTCATCCAGGATCGCCTGTGCCGTCTGGCGGCAGGTCTCCCAAGCCTTCTCTGTCTCAATGGCATTGCCATCTGCATCCTTTGTCACAGGCTTGATGAGAATATGACGCACACTGACGCAGTAAGCCTCGTCCTTCATTGCGATCTTGTTTTCCTCATATTTTTTCGTATTATCCGCATAATGCTTTGCAATATCTTCCTCTGTGACCTTTATATCTTCCATAAACTGGCTGTAATAGCCCATACCGAGGAAGGTCTCTTGGCTATACTGCACATAAGCATCCCATGTTGCGCCGGCGCCCATTTCGTTCTTGACCATATCTGCGCCATCCTCGTAGCCGTACTTCTTCGCCTGCTCATCCATAGTGGTCTTGAGATTATCCAGATATTCCTGTTCACTCTCCGGAAGAACAAAGTCGGACGCCTCAGCTGCGCCATAGAGCACGATATATTGATGCCAGGCAGACAGTGCGCCCTCCAGGAAATACTCCTGCCAGGATTTCGTCGCATCAAAATAGCACTTTTGGGTAGCAAAATCCTGAGTATAATCCAGTCCCAAATAAGAAAGATAGTAGCTGTTTTCTTCCAGGAAGCTGTAGACATAGACCCAATAATAGATCTGCAGCTCTGCGTTGGTCAGCTCGTGCTCACCGGCCGTGGCAACCACCTTGTTTTGGGCTGCGATCAGCTTCTTTTCCGTAGCGGTATAGCTCTTAAAGGGGCCCTTATTATCAAAATAATCCTTTGCAAAAATTACGCCTAACACCAAGACCGCCACAGCCAGCACAGCGATACAGATCGCCGCCCAAACCGGCAGGGGCTTCCCTTTTTTCTTGGGTTTACGGACCTTTTTCGCCTTTTTTTCGGTCTTTTCCGGCTGTGCACCGTTGCTGCCCTCTTTCGCTTCTTCTTCGGCTTCTTTCAAGACAGCTTCTTCAACCGGCTCTTCCGCAACAAGCTCCGTTTCTGTTACTTCCTCAGCAGTAAGATTTTCCTCCTGTTCAAGTTCATCATTGTGCTTTTCCAAATCCATAGTATCCTCTTTCCGCTGCCGCAGCGGCAGCCTTTGATCGTTATGAGTTTATCATCTCTCCCGCTAAATTGCAAGTGCTTTCCAAATTGTTTACAATTTTATGTTCCCGTGCAGAAAACCTTGCAAAATGCGCAGAAAAATGCTATAATATATTGTTAGAACAGTATCACCACAAGGAGAAATATCTATGACCGGAAAGACTTCCGTTATTTCCCAAGATCAACTGAATATACAGAAGGCTTTCTGTGATAAAATTGCCGCCATCTGGCAAAAGGAGGTTTTTGAGCCTACCGCCTATGTAGAGACCTACGGCTGTCAGCAAAACGAAGCAGACTCCGAAAAAATACGGGGTATGCTGATCGCCTCCGGCTATATCATCACCGGCTCTCCTGAGGGGGCAGATGTGGTGGTGATGAACACCTGCGCCATCCGGGAGCACGCAGAGCAGCGTGTTTTCGGCAACTTAGGCGCGCTCAGCCACACCAAGCGCCGCCATCCCCGCCAAAAGATCTTCCTGTGCGGCTGTATGGCAGGTGAGGAAGCAGTGGTAAGCCGCATCAAAAACAGCTATCCCCATGTGGACGGTGTTTTCTCCACCCACCATTTGTGGCGTTTCCCGGAGCTGCTGCACCGGGTGCTGACCCAGAAAAAGCGTGTCTTTTTTGTGGAGGATGAGGCCGGCTCCATTGCTGAAGGCATTCCCCAGGCACGGGACAACACTCTGAAGGCTTGGGTCTCCATTATGTACGGCTGCAATAATTTCTGCACCTACTGCATTGTGCCCTATGTCCGGGGTCGTGAGCGCAGCCGCCGTCCGGAGGATATTCTGCAGGAATGCCGGGAGGTTATTGCAGATGGCGCAAGAGAGATCACCCTTTTGGGTCAAAATGTCAACTCCTACGGAAAAGATCTGGATATGGACATTGACTTTTCCGATCTTTTGCAGCAAATCGCCGCCATCCCCGGTGATTTCCTCATCCGCTTTATGACAAGCCACCCCCGGGACGCAGGCAAAAAGCTCTTTGACACCATGGCATCCGAGCCGAAGATCGCAAAGCAGCTGCACCTGCCCTTCCAGTCCGGCTCTTCCCGGGTGCTGAAGGCTATGAACCGCCACTACGACCGGGAGAAATACCTCTCTTTGGTAGAATATGCCAAATCCGTTATGCCCGATCTGGTGTTGACCTCCGATGTAATCGTAGGCTTCCCCGGCGAGACGGAGGAGGAATTTGAGGAGACCCTCTCCCTCATTGAAAAAGTCCGTTACGACTCTCTCTTTACATTTATTTTCTCTCCCCGGATCGGCACACCTGCCGCAAAAATGGAGGATCCCACACCCAAGGAAGAGAAAAACCGCCGCTTTGATAAGCTGTGCAATTTGCAAAACGCCATTTCCGAGGAGATTCACAGCAGCTATGTGGGAAAGACCTTCCGCTGTCTGGTAGACGGCAAGGACAAAGATCTGCTCACCGCCCGGACAGAAGGCGGCAGACTTGTCCGCTTTGAGGGGGATGACAGTCTCATTGGCAGCTTTACCCAATTAACGATCATCGGCTCCGGCACTTGGAGTCTTACAGGAATACAGAAAAAGGATGGATAATTATGGCCTCCAAAAGTCCGGAAATGACGCCTATGAAGCGTCAGTATTACCAAATTAAAGAACAGAACAAGGATTCGATCCTGTTTTTCCGTCTTGGTGACTTTTACGAGATGTTTGACGAGGATGCCCGCGTTGCCGCTAAAGAGCTAGACCTGACCCTGACCACCCGGGACAGGGGCAAGCCCAAAGAGGAGCAGACCCCTATGTGCGGTGTGCCCTACCACTCCGTGGATGCCTACATTGCCCGCCTTGTCGCTAAGGGCTATAAGGTCGCCATCTGTGAGCAGATGGAAGACCCTTCCCAAGCCAAGGGCATTGTAGAACGGGACATCAGCCGCATCGTCACCCCCGGCACGGTCACCGAAAGCTGTATGCTGGACGAGACCCGCAACAACTATATGGGCTGTCTGTACGGCGTAGAGGACCGGTACGGACTCGCCTTCTGTGATATTTCCACCGGTGCATTTTTTGTCACCACCTGCGCCGATGCCACCGCAGCAGCCTCCGAGCTGGGTCGTTTCTCCCCTGCCGAGGTGATCCGCTGCGGCCCCGGCGCTACTGCGCCCATCATCAGCGATACCTTACTTCGCCGTCTTTCCTGCTGTGTGAACGAAGGCGGAGAAAACACCCTTGCTCCCGACGAAGCTGCTGATATTTTAACCGAACATTTCTCTCAGGAGCTGGCATCGCTGGGTCTTGCCGGTATGCCGGAGGCTGTTATTGCCGCCGGTACGCTGCTGAAAACCCTTGTTTTTGTCCAGAAAAATCCCCTGAAGCATATCCGGGCTTTGCAATATTACACCACCGGGCAGTTCATGGAGCTGGATATGGATGCCCGCCGTAACTTAGAGCTGTGCGAGACCATGCGCTCCAAGGAGAGAAAAGGCACGCTCCTTTGGGTGCTGGACAAGACAAAGACCGCTATGGGCAGCCGTATGCTCCGCAGTTGGCTGGAAAAACCACTCTTAGACGAAAGCGCCATCTTGCACCGACAGGACGCTGTGGAAGAGCTTTTGGGCGCTGTTTGGGCGCGGGGTGAGCTGATGGAGACCCTCCGGGATGTTTCCGATCTGGAGCGGATCACCAGTCGGGTGGTCACCGGCTCTGTAAACCCCAGAGATATGCTGGGACTTGCCAGAGGTCTTCGCGCCCTGCCGCCCATTTTGCAAACCCTTTCCGGTCTTCAAGCACCGCTACTGCAGACCCTTTACAGCGAGATCGACGCCCTGCAGGACTGCGCCGACAGAATTGAAAACACCCTCAAAGAGGATGCGCCCCTGACCGTTCGGGAGGGGGGGCTGATCCGCCCCGGCGCCAATGCAGAAGTAGACCGCCTGCAGGACATTTTGGAAGGCGGCACCGGCACCATGGCGGCCATCGAGCTTTCCGAAAAGGAAAAGACCGGTATCCGTACATTAAAGGTAGGTTATAACCGAGTATTTGGCTATTATATCGAGGTATCCAAATCCTTTGTGGATCAAGTGCCCGCACATTACATCCGTAAGCAGACCCTTACCAACTGCGAGCGCTACATCACCCAGGAACTGAAGGACTTAGAGCAGCAGGTGCTTACCGCCAAGGACCGCTTGGTAGCGCTGGAATACCAGCTTTTCACCGAGCTTCGGGAATTTTTGGCGCAGCAGGCATCCCGGATCCAGACCACCGCCATTGCGGTAGCACAGCTGGATGCCCTCTGCTCTTTGGCGCTGGTTGCTGCAAAAAATAACTACTGCCGCCCGGAGATCACCGACGACGGCACCATTTCCATCACCGACGGCCGCCACCCCGTAGTTGAGCGGATGCAGAGTGATTCCCTCTTTGTGCCCAACGATACCCACTTGGGCGCAAGTGACAACCGGGTATGTATCATCACCGGTCCCAATATGGCGGGTAAGTCCACCTATATGCGTCAGGTAGCTCTGATCGTGCTGATGGCGCAGATCGGCTCTTTTGTCCCTGCCCGCAACGCAAAGATCGGCATCGTGGACCGGGTATTTACCCGCATCGGCGCCAGCGACGATCTGTCTTCCGGTCAGTCTACCTTTATGGTGGAAATGACTGAGGTGGCCTCCATCCTGAAATACGCCACCTCCCGCAGCTTGCTTATCCTGGACGAGATCGGCAGAGGCACCTCCACCTATGACGGTATGGCCATTGCCCGGGCAGTGCTGGAATATGCCGCCTCTCCCCGTCAGCTTTGCGCCAAGACCCTGTTCGCCACCCATTATCACGAGCTTTCCGTCATTGAAAACGAGCTTCCCAATGTAAAGAATTACAACATTGCGGTGAAAAAGCGGGGCGATCAGATGATCTTCCTGCGAAAGATCGTTCCCGGCTCTACGGACGACAGCTTTGGTATCGAGGTCGCAAAGCTGGCAGGTCTGCCGGACAGCGTCATCCGCCGTGCCCGGGAGATCCTCAAGGGTCTGGAAGCCGGAGAAAAGCCGGAGCATACGGCAAAAGCGCCTGTTCTCGACGAACAAGTCTGTATGGAGGACCTGCGCTCCCGTCAGGTCTGCGATGCGCTCTCAGAAATGAATGTCGAGACCCTGACACCCATTGAGGCAATGAATGCCCTGTATAAACTCAAGAAAATGCTGGAGTAGTATGAAGAAAAAGCTTCCCGTTATTATGCGCCAAAAGGAATTTGAATACGGCATTGGACTGCTGATCTTTCAGCAGGTCTTTTTGCCTGCCATTTTGGTCTTCCTTTTCTCCCTTCTGTCTCTCACTCCCGCGGCGGCAGAGTTGAACGGACTCTACTTTTTTATTAACTTCATTTCCGCCCTTATTATATTCCGCAATTTCCTTTGGGAAGAATTGGGAGAGGCTGTAGAGAAGCCCAATCTGGTCTTTTCCTCTGTTGCCATCGCCTTTGGCATCTACTATATTTTAAGCTCCTATCTTGTCTATTTGATCCAGTGGCTGGACCCGGAGTTTTTCAACCTGAACGATGCCAGCATCGGCGCTATGACCGAAAGCCAGTTCGCCCTGATGGCGGTAAGCACCGTTCTTTTGGTCCCCCCTGCGGAGGAGCTGCTGTTCCGCGGTGTCCTTTTTAATAAGATCTACGAGAAGAAACCCGTCCTTGCGTGGATCCTATCTGTCACCCTATTCTCTCTCGTGCATATTGTGGGATATATTGGAGAATATTCTCCCCTTGGCTTTTTGTTGGCATTCCTGCAATATTTGCCGGCAGGCATCGCCCTTTGCTTTGCCTATGTCCGCGCCGGCACTATCTTTGCCCCCATTCTTCTGCACACCGCCATCAACACCATTGCGATTATATTAGAGTTTACGATGAGGTAACCTTATGGCAAAAATTCAAAAGCTATCCCCCCATATTGCCAACCTGATCGCCGCAGGTGAGGTGGTCGAACGTCCTGCCTCTGTGGTCAAGGAGCTGATCGAAAACGCCGTGGACGCCGGCGCTACCCAAATTACCGTGGAAGCGCGCTGCGGTGGTATGACCTTTTTGCGGGTCACCGACAACGGCTGCGGCATGGCACCCGAGGATGCCCGTGTTGCCTTTTTGCGCCACGCCACCTCCAAGCTGCGGACGGAAAAGGACTTGGAAACCATCGGCACCATGGGCTTCCGCGGAGAAGCGCTGGCCGCCATTGCCGCTGTCAGCCGCATTGACCTTTTGACCAAAACCCCGGATAACCTTAGCGGCACCAGCCTCCACTTAGAAGCCGGAGAGATTTTGGAAGAATCCGAGGCAGGCTGTCCCGATGGCACCACCATCATTATCCGGGATCTGTTTTTCAACACCCCCGCCCGTATGGCATTTATGTCTTCCGACACTGTAGAAGGCGGTAAGGTTTCTGCCGCGGTACAGCTGCAGGCGCTGGCTCACCCCGAGATCGCCTTCCGCTTTCTCCGCGAAGACAAGGAGGTCCTCTCCACCCCCGGCACCGGAAAGCTTCAGGACACTGTTTACTGCATTTACGGCAAAAGTGGTGGGCAAATGATCCCCGTGGACAGCCAATGGGAGGGCTACCGGGTCAGAGGCTTTGTGACCCGTCCCACCGACGCCCGTCCCAGCCGCGCATTGCAGACCTTTTTCGTCAATGACCGCCCGGTCCGTTCCCGGATCCTTGTCTCCGCATTGGAGGAAGCCTACCGGAACCGTCTTCTGCAAGGCAAGTTTCCCGGCTGCGTGCTGCATCTCACCCTGCCGCTAAACGCGGTGGACGTGAATGCCCACCCGGCAAAGACCGAAATTAAATTCTTAAACGAAAAAGCCGCTTTCCACTGTATCCATTATGGTGTTTTGGCAGCGCTCAACAAAGCAGAAGACCGCCCTGCGGTTCGCTTCACTCCCGCCCCGGAGCGCCCGGTCGCACCGCCACCAAAGGCAGAACCAAAGCCCGCCCCCAAGCAGGAAAGCTTCTTCCGCACCATGACGGCGGAGGAATTCAAGGCTTTCTCAACTGCCGTCAAGGAAGCGCCCAAACCGTCTCCCAAGGCTTCCCTTGCCACCGCCGCCGCTGTGGAGCGCACACCGCTGCCTCCTCTGCGGGAGGACATTATTCGCCCCGCCGTTTACACTTCCCAAAAGGCACCTGCCCCCATTTCCCCCGCCCCCCAACCGGAGCCGGAATTGGAACAAACACAGCTGCAAATGCCCGCTTCTCAGGAATGGCGCTATGTGGGTGAGCTTTACAACTGCTACATTTTGGTGGAGCAGGGCGAAGATGCCTTCTTTATCGACAAGCATGCCGCCCACGAGCGGATCCTCTTTGAAAAGCTGAAAAAGAATCAGGAAGCCATTTCCTCCCAAGCCCTGCTATCCCCCATTTCCTGCCGTTTATCCCCGGATAATGTGGCGATTTTGCTGGATAATCGGGCGCAAATGGAAGCCCTTGGCTTTGTGTTGGAAGAATTTGGTGACAATACCCTTCTTGTCCGACAAATCCCTATGGATCTGGAAGAAGCCCAAATCGCCGACACCTTGGAGCAGCTGGCAGCCGATCTGCAAAGAGGTCGCACCGAGCAGGCCGATACTGTTCGGGACGAGCTTCTGCACACCGTCGCCTGCAAGGCCGCCATCAAAGCCGGCTGGCAGACCTCCGAAGAGGAGCTTATGGTCCTGGTCCGAGAGGTTATGTCCCGGGAAGACTTAAAGCATTGTCCCCACGGCAGACCCATCTGCGTCTCCCTTTCCAAAAAGCAGCTGGAAAAGCAGTTTAAGCGGAGCTGACGGCTATGGATAAGATTATTTGTATTGCCGGACCTACCGCTTCGGGAAAAACAGCCCTGTCTATCGCGCTTGCCAAGGAGCTTTCCGGCGAGATCGTGTCCTGCGACTCTATGCAGGTCTATAAATATATGGACATCGGCACCGCCAAGCCCACCGTAGAAGAACAGGAAGGCATCCCCCATCATATGCTGGATGTAGCAGAGCCTTGGGAGGATTTTTCCGTCAGCCGTTATTGCAAAATGGCAACGCCCATTATCGATGACATTCTTGCCCGAGGCAAGACAGCCATTGTAGTGGGCGGCACCGGACTTTATATGGATGCCCTGATTCGGGGCAATGATTTTGCCCCCTGCCCTTCTACCGGCTGTCGTGCAGAATTGGAGGCCCTTGCTGACCGGGAGGGTATCGAAGCCGTTTTATGTAAACTCAAAGAGGTAGACCCGGAGTCTGCCGCCCGACTCCACCTCGGCGACCGAAAGCGGATCATCCGGGCAATGGAGGTTTACTTAGAGACCGGGGAGACCATCACCGCCCACAACGAAAAAACGAAAGCCATCCCCGACCGCTATAGTCCCCTGTGGCTTGCTTTGGAGGATGAAAACCGGCAGGATTTATACAACCGCATCGACCGCCGCGTGGATATCATGCTGGAAACAGGGCTCCTTGCCGAAATCGAAGGCCTTTTAGCCCAAGGCATCCCGGAAAAATGCACTGCAATGCAGGCCATCGGCTACAAGGAGTTTCTCCGGGCAAGAAGCGGTGAGATCACCGTAGAGGAAGCTGCTGCCGAGGTAAAGCAGTCCTCCCGCCGCTATGCCAAGCGTCAGCTAACCTGGTTCCGCCGCAACGGAAATATCCATTGGCTCCGAAGAGCGCCCGGCGAGGCTACCCAGGAAATTCTTTCCCGGGCGCGACAGTTTCTTCGGGAATTTGACAAATAACCTTTGCTAAGATATATGTATCCCAAAGAAAGAAGGAATACATATGTCAGACATGATCAATTTACAGGATGCCGTTTTATGTGAGGTCCGTCGGGACAAGATCCCGGTCACCCTATTTCTTATGAACGGCTTCCAGCTCCGAGGCATCATCACCGGCTACGACAGCTTTGTGGTGGTGCTGGTCAGTGAGGGCAAGCAGCAGATGATCTACAAACACGCCATCTCGACCCTTGTTCCCATTCGATCCTTGAAAGCCACAGCAATCAGCGTATAGCAAGAGCAGGCGGCGGAGCAATGCTTCGCCGCCTGGCTTTTATAGAAAGAGGAATTTCCTATGTCCATTACTGAAAATGTCATTCGTATTCGCGCAGAAATAGAAAAAGCCGCCCTTGCCGCCGGCCGGGACCCGAAGGAGATCCGGCTTTGCGCCGCCACCAAAATGAACGATGCTGCCGCGGTACGGGAGGCGATTGCCGCCGGTGTGGATTGCTGCGGTGAAAACCGTGTGCAGGAGCTGACCCAAAAGCTATCCCAAAATGCCTATGCGGGCGCGGAAATACACTTTATCGGGCATTTGCAGACCAACAAGGTCCGGCAGGTGGTCGGCAAGGTCTCTCTCATCCACAGCATCGACTCTCTCCGCCTTTTGGAGGCAGTCAGCAAGGAAGCCACCCGACAGGGGATCTGTCAGGATATTTTGCTGGAAATCAACATTGGAAATGAGGACAGCAAGTCCGGTTTTTCCCCGGAAGAGCTGCCGGAGGTTTTGGAAGAAGCCTCCCATTTATCCGGAATTTTCATCCGGGGACTTATGGCAATTCCCCCGATTTGCCAAAATTCGGGAGATAATAATAAATTTTTTCAAAAAATGTATCAGCTATCTGTTGACATAAGGACAAAAAAATACGATAATGTATGTAGTATTGCCCTTTCTATGGGTATGAGCACCGACTATCGGGAAGCCATCTTATACGGCAGTACAATGGTACGCATCGGCACAGATATTTTCGGTGCCAGAAATTATGCAACAAGCAAACCGTAACAGTAGATATATAGGAGGACGCGACATATGAGCTTTTGGGACAATGTCAAGAAAATGACCCAATCCTATTCCGACGAGGAATATGACGACGAATACGACGAGGAAGCCGGCGCTTACGAAGAAGAGCAAGAGATTTCCCAGCCCCGCCGCGCCACCGCTTCCAAGCAGGACTCCGGCTATGCCTCCCCCTCCGGCGGTGGCTTTAACGGTCAGGTCCTGAGTATGGGCTCCGGCAAGCAGGAGGTGGTCCTCTTCCACGCAAAGACCTTCGACGATGCCGCCAAGGCTGCCGACGAGCTGCGCAGAAGAAAAGCCATCATTCTCAATATGGAAAATGTGGATAAGGCCCTGACCCGCCGGGTCGTGGATTTCCTCTCCGGCTGCATTTATGCGCTGGACGGCAGCGTCAAGAAGATCGCCCAGGCGACTTATTTGTTCTGCCCCCATAATATGGATGTTGTGGGCGATCTGGAGAATGTAGCCGCTGAGGCAGAGAGCTACAATTAACGGAGAAATATGCCTATGTTTACACCTGAACAACTTGCCGCCACTTCCTTCAGCAAGAAATTCGGTGGCGGCTACAATCCCGAAGATGTAGATAAGGTCTTCGGTCCGCTGGTAACGGACTACACGACCCTCTACAATGAAAATCTCTCTATGCGCAGTAAAATGAAGGTGCTGGTAGCGAAGGTAGAGGAATACCGCAGCGTGGAAGACCGTATGAAGCAAGCCATCCTGAACACCCAGAAATCCTGCGACGCAAAGATCGCCGAAACAAAGGTGCAGTGCGCCGCAATGATCCGGGATGCCCAGGCTGCTGCCATTGAAGCTGACCGGAAGATCGCCGCTGAGGAAGCCCGGGTAGAAGATGCCCGCCTTCTTGCCGCCCGGCAGATCAACGACCTGCGTTCGCAGTTAGAGAGCTGTATCCGGCTTCTGAATGAGATCCAGAGCCAGCATCGCCCCGCCGGTCCCGTCATGCCCACTCCCACCCCAGTAAGCACAGACAAGGTAGCAGACGAGATCTCCGCCAGCTTAGAAGCGCTGGTAGGCTCCACAATGCCCGCTTCTGATGATTCCAGTGTCAATATGTTTGCCAATCTGCAGTTTGGCAGAAATTACGATCCCGATAATCTCTAATATCTGATGCTTTGAAAAGGACAGGTGTTCCCCGCTTTCCTGCTTTCAGAGAGCTGCCGTTTGGTGCGAGGCAGCAGCAGCACGAGGCGCATATCCCCTTTGAGCAGCATACCGAACCCGAAAGGCAGTAGGCTATGCCGGTGGCACCCGATACCGTGCACATAAGCGCCGGGCAACCGGAACAAGAGTGGTACCGCAGAGGTCACAATGCCTTTGTCTCTTATCTGAGACAAAGGCAATTTTATTTCGCGAAACAAACATCCCTTAGTACGAAAAACAAACATAAGGAGAGTTTTATGGCTATTAAGTTTGATGCCGAAAAAAGCAAAGAAGCCTTTTCCAGTTTCCTGAAAAAGACTTCTGAGGTTGGTAAAAGTGTTGCTGACGGCGTACAGAAAGGCGCAACAGAGTTGTCTGAAAAAATGAAAGAAGACGGCTATCAACGCAGGCTTAAAAAATACAATCCTCTGTTTCCTGATGAATACAACAGCGCAGGCTTCCATATGCCAAAGCTAATTGTGGTTATCGACGCAAGCTCCCGGCAGCAAGTTGATGTCTGTGAAGGCGCTCTCGGTTGGCGAGAGCGGGAGAGCGATACTGAGGTTTTGTGCCTGTATAACGATTCTTTAAGTTTAGGGAGCATTGAATTTTTTCCCAGTGCTGTATGCGATGCGGCTTATTATGTAGATACTTTCAACCCCAACAGATACATTCGGGTAGACTGCATTTTTGAAAAAGCCCATGATGAGCGTTTGGCTGAACTAAAGAATATTGCCTATATGCTGGGCGCAAAAAGCTGTACCATAGAGATCACTGAAGAGCAGTTTGAACGGTCCACTACTTCCAAAAACACCGGAGTGAATTTATCAAAAATTATGGGTGCAAAAACGGAACAAGCAGCAACCGCAGAAACAACCAACATAAGAAGCAGTAAGATTTCTGCAGTTTTTGAAGGCAACCCCACTCCTCGCCGCCCGGAACTAAAATGGTTTGCACAGGACGATACCATTAAGAAACTGATTGAAATGCGCTGCAAGAAAACCAACAAGTTAAATTTAGAAACTCTGCAGCTATACGGCGCGACCTCAGCTACTATGACCCAAAAAGCAGCTACTTCCATTGACAGTGTGCTTAGTAAGCTGAAATTAACAGGAAATTTCTCTATGCAATCCAATGCACAATGCGAACATTCGCGAAAAATTGTTTTCTCTGTACAATTTTAATTACTGAATTTTGAATGAATTATGGAGGTATTTCCAATGGAATACAAAAACACGATCATCACCCCGAAAACCGACTTTCCTATGAAGGCGGGACTGCCCCAGCGGGAGCCTGCAATGCTCCAGCGTTGGGAGGAGACCGACCTGTATGGCGCACTGCTGGAGAAGAACAAGGATCTGCCCCCCTTCATTCTCCACGATGGCCCTCCCTTCTCTAACGGCTATATCCATATGGGGCATGCGCTGAACAAGTGCCTGAAGGACTTTATCGTCCGCAGCCACGCGATGATGGGCTTTTACACCCCCTATGTCCCCGGCTGGGATAACCACGGTCTGCCCATCGAACGGGCCATCGAAAACTCCAAGAAAAAGCTCAATAAGGATATGTCTGTTCCTGAGTTCCGCAAGGCCTGCGAAGACTTTGCCGAGGACTTTATCCAAAAGCAGATGGGCGGCTTCAAGCGTTTGGGCGTTGTAGGCGATTGGGAAAATCCCTACCGCACCATGGACAAGCATTTCGAAGCCCAGGAGGTCAAGGTCTTTGGTCGGATGTTCGACAAGGGCTATATCTACAAGGGTCTCAAGCCCGTTACCTGGTGTCCCTTCTGCGCCACCGCTGTGGCAGAAGCCGACATTGAGTACAAGGACGATCCCTGTACCTCTGTCTACGTAAAATTTAAGCTGAAGGACGATCTCGGCAAGCTCCCCGGTGTAGAAAATGCCTACTTTGTCATTTGGACCACCACCATCTGGACGCTTCCCGGCAATATGGCCATCTGCCTCCACCCCCGGGACAGCTATGTGCTGGTTAAGCCCGACTACAGTGATGAGATTTTCATTGTGGCAGAGGCTCTGTGTGAGAAAGTCATGGGTATGGGTGGCTATACCAGCTATCAGATTCTGGCCACCTACCCCGGTGCATTCTTTGAGAATATGCTGGCGCAGCATCCTTTCCTTGACAAAACCTCCCGCCTTGTTTGGGCTGAGTATGTCACTATGGACTCCGGTACGGGCTGTGTTCACACCGCCCCCGGCTTCGGCGCAGACGACTATCAGACCTGTATGCGCTATGGTATGGACTTGGTTGTCCCCGTGGATGATTACGGCCGCCACACCGACTATGCCGGCAAGTACGCCGGTCTCAAGACTGAGGAATCTAATCCCATCATCCTTGCGGATATGAAGGAAAGCGGCGCCCTGTTCGCCTCCGAAGAGATCGTCCACTCCTACCCCCACCACGACCGCTGCAAGAAGCCGGTCATCTTCCGGGCTACTCCTCAGTGGTTCTGCTCCGTAGAATCCTTCAAGGATCAGGCCATTAAGGCGATCGAGGATGTTAAGTGGTATCCCGCTTGGGGTGAGGACCGTATGATCTCCATGATCCGGGAACGCGCCGACTGGTGTATTTCCCGTCAGCGCCGTTGGGGTCTGCCCATCCCCGTGTTCTACTGTAAGGACTGCGGAAAGCCCGTCTCTACTCCCGATTCTATCGCAAAGATCTCTGCCCTCTTTGACGAGTACGGCTCCAATGTCTGGTTTGAAAAGGAAGCTATGGAGCTGGTTCCCGACGGCTTTACCTGCCCCCACTGCGGTGGCAAGGACTTCGACAAGGAAACCGATACGCTGGACTGCTGGTTTGACTCCGGCTCTACCCACTACTCTTCCCTGATGCACCGCACCCCCGAGCTGTGGCCGGCCGATGTATACTTGGAAGGCGCGGACCAGTACCGCGGTTGGTTCCAGTCCTCTCTTTTGACCTCCGTTGGCGCGCTGGATCAGGGCGCACCCTTCCGTCAGGTTTTGACCCACGGCTGGGTGGTTGACGGTCAGGGTCGGGCAATGCACAAATCTCTTGGTAACGGTGTTGACCCCGCTGACCTTATCAAGGACTTCGGCGCAGACATCGTCCGTCTGTGGGCGGCATCCTCCGACTACCACGCAGATGTCCGCTGCTCCAAGGAGATCTTTAAGCAGATCGCTCAGAACTACCTGAAATTCCGCAACACCGCCCGGTACTGCCTGGGCAACCTGGACGGCTTCGACCCCGATAACCTCGTCTCCCCCGCAGATATGGAGGAGCTGGATAAGTGGGCGCTGACCAAGCTGGATGCCTTGGTCAAGGACTGCCGCAAGGCTTACGACGGCTACGAATTCCATGCCATCACCCACAACATCAACGACTTCTGCGTGGTTGAGCTTTCCTCCTTCTATCTGGACATCTTAAAGGATCGTCTCTACTGCGAGGAAAAGGATGGCCTGCGCCGCCGCAGCGCACAGACCGCTCTGTATCTCATCGTCGATGCCCTTGCTAAGCTGTTTGCTCCCATCCTCGCCTACACCTGCGACGAGATTTGGCAGGCAATGCCCCATAAAGACAGCGACGACAAGCGCAACGTGCTGCTGAATCAAATGCCCGAAGGCTTTGACGCTTATGCATTGGATGCCGATACCATGGCAAAGTGGGATTCCGTTATGAAGCTCCGTCAGGATGTAAACGGTGTGCTGGAAAAGGCAAGAGCCGACAAGCGGATCGGTAAGGCGCTGGAAGCAAGAGTGACCTTGCAGACCGAAGACGAAGCCATCAAGACCGCCTGCGAAGGTCTGAATTTGGCTGAGATCTGCATCGTCTCCGCTTGCGACTGGGCAAGTCCCGAGGAAGGCGCTGAGGTCGCGCAGGGCGTGAACTTCCCCGCCCTTACCATCGGTGTCAGCGAAGCCAAGGGTGAAAAGTGCCCCCGCTGCTGGATGCATTCCACTTCTGCAAACGCAGAAGGTCTGTGCCCCCGCTGCGCCGCCGTCATCGCCAAGATGGACTTGGATATCTGATTGAAACAAATTCAGGGGTGCCGAAATAGGCACCCCTGAAAATTTTATAGAATAAATGCAGTTAATAGTGCGTACATAATGGGAATGGTGATCACGCAAAGCGTGTGGGAAATAGTCGCCATAGACACGCCGGTAGAGGGGTCTCCTCCATATGCCGCCGGGAAAACAACGGTATTTAGTCCCAACGGTGTCCCGAACCCGAACAGGCACAATGTAAGCGTTGTATGATCCGCGCCCAAAAGCTTTAGCATCACAATAAACAGCGCCGGAAGCACAAACAGCCGCAAAGCGGAGGCAGCGTAGATCCTTTTGTCACTAAGCAGCTTGCTCACAGGATACTGTCCGATCAAAAAGCCGGTCAACACCATGGCTACGGGACCCATACAATTTCCCAAACCGGACAGCGTACTACCCACAAAGGCGGGTAGAAACTTGCTCACACCGGTCAATCCCAGCACCATACCGATCGCCACAGAAAACATGGGCGGATTCATCAAACTTTTGAGGGGATTTTGCTTTCCCTCACTCTTGGGGATCAGTCCTGCGACGCCCCAGGTATAGGCCAAAAGGTTCAAGGGCAGCGTAAAGAGCATATAATCGTACAGCGCCGCCTCTCCCAAAATCGCCGGTACAATGGCATTTCCCATAAAACCGAAGTTTCCGAAGGTCAGCGCGTAATGGTAGATGTTTCGCTGATAGCCCTTTTTCGCAAAAAGCGGTGCCAAAGCAAAAGACAGTGCAATGGCGACTGCCAAGGTAAGCCCACAGAATAAAATCTGCCGATACTGGGAAGACAGGGATTCCACCGTACAGTACTTGCTGAAGGTATAAACGGTCAGCGCCGGGAGCAGCACATTGGTTTCCAATTTGGAAAGCACCGATGCCGTATTCTCCGGGCATATTTTTTTCTTGTTTAGTATAAAGCCGATGACCATACAGGCAAACATGGTAAGCATCGGAGAAAGGGTACTCAAAAATACCGCAGACATAAGACGCGCCTCTTTTCACAAAATTCCGCACTATTATAACATATGTATCAAAAAAGTCCAGTCTGTACAGCGTACAGACCGGACTTTAATTATTTATCCATTTTTTGGAGCAGCTTTTCATAGGGCATCAGCATACCCTCGTTCATCTTGTTGCCCATCTTTGCCTTGATCTTTTCATTGGCAAGGAGAGCACCCACAAGGTACATTTTCAGCATCATTCCCCGTTTTTTCTGAGGAAAATCGTACTGTCCGTGGGACTTATAGAACTTGTGGTCTGCCCGCATCATACCCTGCATCAGCCAGATGAGATCCCGGAAGATCTTCATGCCGCCAATGCCGTAGAAATTCTGAGGCGGTACATATTTGCGCTCCAGCGCGTAAAAAAGGGTCTGCGCCAAACGGTCGATCTCCCCATCGGGATTCCATTCATCCGTTGCCACGCCCGCAAGGAAGTTGGTTCCCACCTGCGCCCGGGCCTCGATAATGGTCTGCAGATTATATTCCTTGCTTAAATCACCGCTGACAAGGTAGCCCACCGGCATACCGATGGTAACCGTGCGGTGACCGTTGCAGAAATTCCGATCGTCGTACATCTTAAACAGCGCACCCATAGAGTGATCTTTGATGGTAAACGCGTAGACGATAGACTCTGCCGTTTGAATTTCGTTTCTCAGATATTCGTCAAAGCCGTCTTTGTGAACACACTTACCGGACACCGCGCAGCTAAAGCAGCCAAGGCATCCGCCATTAAAGGGATACTCCCGCAGATTGATTACACGGGTCTTTTTCGGAAATTTCGCCTGAAAACGGGCGATCATCGCCGCAAGCCGGGTATCTTCTTCCTTCAAATCCGCAAGAATGACCACATCCCCGGTCTTTTCCTCCGTACTTTCCGCAGGAGAAACCGGCTTTTTCGTATAGGTCGTGGGCAGAACGGAGGGGTTCTCAAAGCGGTCATTTTCCACACTCCAGCAAAGGAAATCGAAAAAGTCACGCGCTTCTTTTTGCCCTTTATCGGTCAGTAAATCATCCATATCTGCCGATAAACCCCGGATAAATTTCAGCCTCAAGTCCGCGCAGTTGTCCTCCACATAGCGGTGGGCAGTCACATCGTAAAAATGCTTGGAGGTGGTGATCTGGGTGGCATATTTTGCCGACAGATCCATATTCTCCTTTTTCAGCAGCTCAATAAACTTATGAAGCTGGCAGGGGGCAATAAAGGTATACACCGGATAGGAAAACAGCAGAACATCCGCCCGCTCAATGGCTTCCCGGGCAGGGGTAAAGTCCTTTTCTAACCGCTTGGTCATCTGCCCCACATTAAGCACCTCGAAGCTGTGACCGGGATAAACCTTTTCTAAATACCGGGTGGTCTGAAGAGTAATGCTGTATTTTCCCTTGGGACTGCCATTTAGAATGAGTATTTTCATATCACTTACCAAACCTTTCCGCTACCTTCAACAGCATATCCCGGATAGGCAGATGGTAGGGACATCTCTTTTCGCAGTCACCGCAGACGATGCAGTCAGAAGCGTGCTTTTCAAGCGTTTCATAACGGCTTTTCGCCCAATCCGGCAAGCCGTACCGGGTCAGATAGCCGTCAAACAGAAAGACAGTGGGGATCTTAATGCCAACCGTACAAGGGGCGCAATAATTACACCGCCGGCAGAAATTCTCGCCCAGATCTTTACGAATGGCCAGAATCTTCTCCTGCTCCTCCTTGGAAAGGGGCGCGGAAGTTGCAATCGCATCGTAGTTTTCCTGTACCTGCGCAGGGTAATCCATACCGGGAATAATGACATCCACACCTTCGCTGGCGGCAACATACCGCAGCGCAATGGTGGCATCCTCGATCGCGCCGCCAGCCAAAGGCTTCATGGCAATGAAGCCCACATTTTTCTCCTTGCACAGCGCAAGAAGCTTCTCGCCTTGTGTTTCTACAATATTATAGGGGAACATCACCGTCTCTACCCAATCTTCCTGCAGCACCAGCTCGATCATCTCCGCATAGTGGTTGGTAAAACCGATATGCCCGATCTTGCCGGCGGCTTTTGCCTCCAGCAGTGCCTCCAGTGCGCCACCGGGAGCGACGATCTGGTCATAGCCCTCCCGGTTAGGGTTATGGATCTGATAAATGTCGATATAATCTGTCTGCAAATTCCGCAGAGAGATGTCGATGTCGCGGGCCATACTCTCCTTGTCCTTTGCCATACTCTTGGTGGCAAGGATAAACTTGTCCCGCATACCTGCAAGGGATTTTCCGATATATTCCTCGCTGACGGTATAGCCACGGGCGGTATCGATATAATTTACACCCAGCTCCGCAAGCTGCACCAAAATCTCCCGGCAGGCTATATCATCTGTCCGCTGAATGGGCAGGCCACCGAAGCCCATACGGGAAACCTGCAAGCCGGTTTTACCTAAAACACGATAATCCATATTACCGCCTCCTTTTTTACTATCCTACCACATTCTGAAAATAAAAACAAGGGCGGCTGCTTGCCGCCCCTGTTTTTTATCTTCTTTTTATTATTCTACAACAATGATGACCTTCAAAGCAAATCCTGCCTGCGTTGCGCCATTGGTGAAAGAAAATGTATCTATATA